>CAZKWD010000031.1:0-12216 GCA_964556175.1 uncultured Rikenellaceae bacterium | reverse complement strand
CCTCCTCTGTTAAGTTGCACTTTTTGATCATTTCACGTGCATATTCAGCTCCTGAGAAATTACTATCGGCATTGTTGGTGCCAACGGTAAACTTTACATCTGCATCTTTTGCAAGTATGATAAATTCCTCGGAGGGTATTCTGTACCTGTTATTTATTTCAATTGCAACACCATTCTCTTTAGCGGCTTTTATCACTCTATTCATCCGATCCTCTGTCCAGAAAGTATCGTACCTGTCTGCCATCTGTTCAGGCAGAAATGTCGGATTTACATAAATATCGATAGGCTCCTCATCCATTATTTTGATAATTGTCTCAACAAGGTAATCCATGAATTTTTCCTCATCATCTATCCATGTCTCACCTTTCATCCATATCCTGTTTCTGCGACCCTGTTCATCGGTAAAAGTCATTGCATCTGTAAAAACATAATCAAATTTCTGAATCGATTCCTCAGAGAATATATTCACCCATTCTCTTCCTTCAGCCTGCATTGCTACTAAAAATTGAGGATAATCCTTCATAGTCATAAGGACGGAATCTATCTGACTGTCGTTGTGAATCGGAAAGTTTAGACCGCAATTAAAAGCAATGCCATAGCTGATATTTTCAGCTTCTGATTTTTTTACAGCATCATCGATATCGAAATCTCCTTTCAGATGAATATGCAGGTCGGTGATCGGGAATTCCTCCTTTTCACCGCAGCTCATTGAAAAACCGAAAATAAAGAGAATAAGAAAAGTAATTTTTGTCTTCATAATTTCAAATTGTATTAATTAATATCTGCTCATGCATTTTAATAATATTATCATCCCAGTGCTACGTCGAGCAGCATCATTACTGCAAAGCCGAACATTGCACCTATTGTTGAGAGGTCTGTTTCGTGCCCATTTTGCGATTCCGGGATAAGCTCCTCCACAACCACAAATATCATGGCGCCTGCTGCAAATGAAAGAGCATATGGAAGCATCGGTTTAATCATAAGAACTGCAAATGCACCAAGAACACCTGCTATGGGTTCAACGAAACCCGACAATTGTCCATAGAAGAATGATTTTCTCCTTGTAAATCCTTCCCTTCTCAGTGGGATTGAAACAGCGGCGCCTTCAGGAAAGTTCTGAATACCTATCCCGATGGCCAGAATAACTGCCCCTGACAGGATGCCTGGATCCGGATTAATTGCCAATGCTCCAAATGCAACTCCCACCGCAAGTCCTTCGGGAATATTATGCAGCGTTATTGCAAGAACAAGCAAAACACTTCTCTGCCACGATGTTTTTATTCCCTCTGCCTTATCGATTGACAATCCCAGGTGAAGGTGAGGTAAAATTCTGTCTATCAGGTATAAAAATGCACCTCCGCCAAGGAATCCGATAACTGCAGGTATCCACGGAATGATATTGTCAGCCTCAGCCATTTCAATGGCTGGCACTAACAGAGACCAGAAACTGGCGGCTATCATGATCCCTGCAGCAAAACCAAGCATTGAGTTTAATACCTTTTTGTTGATGCTTTTAAAGAAAAAGACCATTGCTGCTCCAAGAGCAGTCAGAGCCCATGTAAACAATGTTGCAAAAAGGGCAAGTAATACCGGATTTATACCTTCCAGTTCCTGTAAGTTCATCGTTTTATTTTAAAATTCCTTTCCAAAATTAAAACTAATCTGCAATTTGAAAAAAAATCGCCGGATTTAGCTGCTAATTGCATTCTTATTTGCATTTTCGTATTTTATTGTTTTACAATGATCAAAAAAAGTCTTATAATAGTAACAATTCTGGTATCATGGTGTTTAAATCTCTCATCTCAAAAAGCACCTGATACAGAGGTTTTCCTGATTACCTGTGCTCCGGGTACGGAAACCTATTCTATCTACGGTCATAGCGCTTTAAGAATAATTATTTCTGAAGAGGAGAGCGACCTTGCTTATAACTGGGGTGTCTTCGATTTTGCTACACCTAATTTTGCATGGAAGTTTGCAAAGGGCCGCCTGGAATATATGCTTGGAGTTTATCCATTTAACAGGTTTCTTCAGGATTATTTTTATGAGGAACGGTCAGTGTATCAGCAAAAAATAAACCTGGAACCGGAAGAAATTAATATTCTTTTTGCCCTGTTAAAAGAAAACCTTAAACCTGAGAATATAAAATACAGGTATGATTTCTTTTATGATGATTGCTCCACGCGAATAAGGGATCTCCTGGAGAAAGCTATTGGAGACAAACTTCGTTATCCACCGGAAGTGATAAAAGACATCCCGACATTCAGGGAAAAGGTTGGTAATTACCAGAGACCCTATCCATGGCTGCAACTGGGTGTCGATCTGCTTATGGGAACTCCCGGTGATAAGAAAGCTTCATACAGGGACAGGATGTTCCTGCCGATTGATCTGCAGGAAGGATTATCAAAAGCTGTTGTTAACCGTAACGGAAAGATGATCCCTTTGCTCCAGAATCCTGTAACTATTCTGCAGTTTGATCCGCCAAAAATTAAACATGTATTCTATACGACACCTCTCTTTATTTTTTCTATTCTGCTGTTAGGGATTATCATTTTTTCTTCTACTGTCAGGGGTTTTACACCTAACAGTATTGTTGACCTGGTAATCTTTTCGATCTATTCACTCCTGGCGCTGATGATGATATTTTTTAATTTCTTTACCGATCATCAGCAGATGAAATGGAACCTTAATATAATATGGCTCAATCCATTTATTTTAATGTGCCTGATAAGCATTATATTCAAAAAAGAATGGTACATCTGGTTCCGATTAGTATTCTTTCTTGCCCTTATAGCATTCATCGTTCAGATAGTGTTCCCCAATGCATTCAATAATGCCTTTATTCCTCTTGAGTTGCTTATTATCATAAGATGTTCGCTAAGAGCCAGATTCAGCTGGAATCCGCTGTCGTTGAATTTAACAGAACTTTAACTTTCCTTAACACCTCTTTATTAATTAGATTGTTTTTTTTGTGATCAATTGTTTCAGAAGAAATTCTGAAATTCGAATCGCACCTGTTTTATTATCTTAGCTGTATAAAAATACTTAAACTATGGAGCAAACAACTGACATTAGAATACTCAATGAAAAGATCGAAAAAGAGAGTGCTTTTGTAGATATGATCAGGATGGAGATGAATAAGGTTATTGTCGGCCAGAAACACCTTATCGACAGCCTTATGATAGGATTACTTGCAAATGGGCACATTCTCCTGGAAGGGGTTCCCGGCCTTGCAAAGACACTTGCAATAAGGTCGCTTGCTTCGATCATTGAAGCTAAATTCAGCAGGATCCAGTTTACACCTGATCTTCTCCCTGCTGACCTGATTGGTACTATGATTTACAGCCAGAAGAAGGAGGAGTTTACCGTCAAAAAAGGACCGGTTTTCGCAAACTTTATCCTTGCGGATGAAATAAACCGATCACCGGCTAAGGTTCAGAGCGCACTTCTCGAAGCAATGCAGGAGAGGCAAATAACAATAGGCGAAACAACCTTCAAGCTTGATGAACCATTTCTGGTACTTGCAACGCAAAACCCGATAGAGCAGGAGGGAACTTATCCTCTGCCTGAAGCACAGGTTGACAGGTTTATGCTGAAGGTCCTGATAGATTACCCTTCTATGGATGAAGAAAAACTTATTATCAGGGAAAACCTGGCCAGCGAGTTCCCAAAAACAAGCACAGTTCTAAAACCTGCTGATATTTTAAGGGCAAGAGATGTTGTAAGAGAGGTATATATGGATGAAAAGATTGAAAACTACATTCTTAATATCGTCTTTGCAAGCAGGAATCCTGAAAAATACGGACTGCCTGCATTTACAAATATGATCTCGTATGGTGCATCGCCGCGTGCTTCGATATACCTTGCGCTTGCTGCAAAAGCATTTGCCTTTATTCGCCGGAGAGGTTATGTCATTCCTGAAGATATCCGGGCAGTATGTCCGGATGTGATGCGTCACAGAATGGGCCTGACCTATGAGGCTGAAGCTGAAAACATCAACCAGGATAAGATTATATCAGAGATTCTGAATGTAGTTGAAGTTCCTTGAGTTTTTAAACAATACACTGAAGTGGAAGAAACAGACTTGCTGAAGAAAGTACGGAGGATTGAAATAAAAGCCAGGGGATTGACCCGGCATATTTTTGCGGGTGAATATCATAGTGCTTTTAAAGGAAGAGGTATTGCCTTCAGTGAAGTACGGGAATACCAGTATGGTGATGATATAAGAAGCATAGACTGGAACGTAACAGCCCGCTTTAACCATCCCTATATAAAAATATTTGAGGAGGAACGAGAACTGACAGTAATGCTCCTTATTGATGTTAGCGGCTCAGGAAGCTTCGGTACTACAGTCAGCTTTAAAAGGGATATTATGACTGAAGTTGCTGCAGTGCTTTCTTTCTCTGCAATATTCAATAACGATAAAATAGGGGTGATCTTTTTTACCGACAAGGTTGAGAAATTCATTCCGCCGCAAAAAGGAAGAAAGCATATTCTTCGGATTATCAGAGAGTTGCTGGGTTTCAGATCAGAGAATAAAAAAACGGATCTCGATGAACCCCTTCGTTTCCTGACCAATGCCATAAAAAAAAGATGTACGGCATTCATCATCTCCGATTTTATTGCACCCGATTTTGAGGAAGCATTGCGTATTGCATCAAACAAACATGATATTGCAGCCATTAAGGTCTATGACCCTCTTGAAACATCTTTACCCAATGCAGGTCTGATCAAAATCTTGGATTCGGAGACAGGAAATGAAAAATGGATAGATACATCTTCACGCAGTGCCAGGAATGCATACAAAAAATGGTGGGAGGAGCACCTTGCAGTATTCAATAATGTATTAAACAGATGCGGAGTCGACGCTGCAAAAATCAGCACAGGGGAGGACTATGTTAAACCACTTATCAAATTGTTTGAGAGCAGGTGAAAAAGAAAAGATCAGTCATATTGCTTTGTTTGATGGCCGGATTCTTCTCAGCCTCACAGGCTCAGGAGATAGAAGTTACTGCTGCTTTCGACAGCTCAAGCATCTACATTGGTGATCAGATAAACTATACTGTTACTGTAAATCAGCCGGCTGACGTTAAACTAAATCTTCAGTCCCTTGAAGATACTCTCTGCCGGAATATAGAAATAGTTTCAGGTCCTTTTACTGATAGTATGAAGGTTGAAAATAACCGTTTAAAAACAGTAAACAGGTACCTTGTAACATCATTTGACTCAGGGTTTTATGAAGTGCCCCCTGTTTATGCGGAACTGAAAAGCGAAACTGGTATCAAGCGATTTTATTCCGACTATTCGCTTCTCAAAGTGATGAGAGTGAATATAACACCTCCTGATAGTGCAAAGATCTATGATATAATTGAACCTTACAGGGCTCCTGTTACTCTGGGTGAGATACTCCCATGGATACTACTTGCATTTGTTATTGCTGCAGCAATATGGGGAATAATAAGACTTCTGAAGAAATACAGGAAGACAAAAACAGAGCCCGAAGTTTTAATAAATCCAGATCCTGCGCATGTTATAGCATTCCGGGATCTCGAGAAGCTGCGTGAGGAACAACTTTGGCAGAAAGGGAAGGTAAAGCTATATTATTCGAGGCTTACAGAAATATTGCGCCAATACCTTGAGAACAGGTATGGAGTCTTCTCCCTTGAAATGACAACTTCTGAAACGCTGGAGGCTCTGCTGAAAACAGGTTTTAAAAAAAATGGTTTGTTTTCAAACCTTAAGACCATACTTGACGGTTCCGACCTGGTGAAATTTGCTAAATACAAACCCGATCCGGTTGAAAATGATGTCCATTTTCAAAACTCATGGGCATTTGTTGAAGCAACAATGCAAAAAGAAGAGGTTGCCGATTCAGAATTAACTGACAAAACAAACGATAATATATCATGACAGGAATAACATATGCTGAACCATCGTTTCTATGGCTTCTGGTCATTGTTCCGGGAATGATAGCTTATTATATCCTGAAACAGCATAAGAGTATTGCTGCCTTCATTATGCCCGGGCTTCAGCCCTTTAATGAAACACAGAGTACCTTCCGGAATTATCTCCGGCATATTCTTTTTGCCCTCAGAATAATAGCAGTATCACTTCTAATTATTGTCCTGGCACGTCCGCAAAAAACCGACAAATACCAGGATGTTACTACCGAGGGTATAGATATTATGCTGGCACTTGACATTTCAGGAAGTATGCTGGCCCGGGATTTTAAACCTGACAGACTTGAGGCATCAAAAAATGTAGCCACGGAATTTATTTCAGGACGACCATACGACAGACTTGGACTGGTGGTTTTCAGCGGGGAAAGCTTCACCCAGTGTCCGCTTACTACAGATCATGCTGTTCTTATCAACCTTATGAGAGAGATAGAGAGCGGGATGATAGAAGATGGAACTGCAATAGGAAATGGCCTTGCTACAGCAATAAACAGGATAAAAGACTCTGATGCTGTTAGTAAAGTAATAATCCTGCTTACCGATGGAGTTAACAACAGGGGAGAGATAGCCCCGTCAACGGCAGCAGATATTGCAAAGACATACGGCGTGAGGGTTTACACAATAGGTGTTGGTACACACGGCACTGCTCCCTATCCTGTACAGACAGCATACGGGATACAGTACCACAATATGCCGGTTGAAATTGATGAAGCTGTCCTTAAGGAAATTGCATCAAAGACGGGAGGCAGATATTTCAGGGCTACAGATAACAATAAACTCGTTGAGGTATATTCCGAGATTGATAAGCTTGAAAAATCAAAGATCGATGTGAGGCAATTTACCAGGAAAGAGGAGAAATACCTTTTGCCTGCAATAATTGCCTTTCTGCTTCTGGCATTGGAATCACTGGTACGCTTTACTATATTTAAAAACCTTACATAAACCAGTAAAAATATGCAGTTATTCAGATTTGCAAATCCCGATTTTCTATACCTGCTGCTGTTGCTTCCGGTGCTGGTATTATTATGGGTATTTAATAATATAAGAAGGAAAAGGGCCTTTAAAAGGCTGGGTGAACAGAACCTGGTAAAAAAACTGATGCCTGAACTTTCGGGAATACGTCCGGGATTAAAATTTTTACTGGGACTTCTCGCTATCACTGCAGTGATAATCATCATGGCAAGACCACAATTCGGATCAAGGCTTGAAGAGGTTAAGAAACAGGGTGTAGAAGTCATAATTGCTCTTGATGTGAGCAATTCAATGCTTGCACGGGATATCCAGCCTGACAGGCTCACACGGGCCAAACAGGCTCTGACAAGACTAATTGATAACCTCGAAAATGATAAAATCGGATTGATCGTATTTGCAGGTGATGCTTATACACAAATTCCTGTCACTACCGATTATATCTCAGCCAAGATGTTCCTGTCAGCAATAAGTCCCCAGATGGTACCTAAACAAGGAACTGCAATTGGATCGGCTATAGATCTGGGAATGAGATCATTTAGTCCTGGAGAGGGTAAAAGTAAAACTATGATCATTATTACTGATGGAGAAAATCATGAGGATGATCCGGTGACTAAGGCTAAAGAGGCATCCGAAGCTGGTATTGTTATTCATACCATAGGTATAGGCTCACCTCAGGGTGTACCGGTGCCTATAGTATCGGGAGGGAAACTCGATTATCTTAAAGATAAAGACGGGAATTCAGTAATAACCAGACTCGATGAAGATATCCTCAAAAAAATTGCTGTAACTGCTAAGGGAAGCTATGTGAGGGCAAGCACTTCAAACATAGGACTCGATGAGATATATGGTGAAATCAGGAAAATGAAAACGCAGGAGATGGAAAGTACTATGTATACAGAATATAATGACCAGTTTCAGATCTTTGCAGTTGTCGCAATTTTTCTTCTGGTCGTCGAATTCTTAATCAAGGACAGGAAAAACAGGAAACTTGCTAATATTAAATTATTTAAATTCAAATTATAACAGATACTTAAATATGCTGAGAAATAAAAATTTCATATTGACGTTTCTGACCGTTTTGTTATTAATTTACACCTTGCCTGGTTATTCGCAGGCCGAAAAGAAGTTCATCAGGCATGGAAACCGGGAATATGAAAAAAATAATTTTCCCGAATCGGAAATATCATACAGGAGAGCTATTGATAAAAACAGTGAACTGCCTGATGCTGTTTTTAATGCTGGAGATGCATTATACAGACAGGATAAATTCGAAGATGCCGGAAAAGAGTTCACTGAGACTCACGATATGAGTGAAGACACAAAAAAGAAAGCTGCCAGTCTGTACAACTTTGGTAATTCTCTGCTGATGTCCGACAAGATAAAGGAGAGTATAGATGCATATAAGGGATCGCTGCGCCTGGATCCAGTTAACATGGAGGCAAAATACAACCTTGCCTATGCTCAGGACTTGCTGAAGCAAGAGCAAGAGCAAGAGCAACAACAGCAGCAGCAAAATCAGCAGGATCAGCAGAAACAGGATCAACAGGATGGACAGGGCAATGAAAATAAAGATAAGACGAGCGATCAACAACAGCAGGATGAGCAAAAAGAACAGCAACAGCAGGAGATTTCTAAGGAAGATGCAGAAAGGGTGCTGAATGCTCTGGCAAATGATGAAAAAGATATCCAGGAAAAGGTTAAACTTGCAAAAGCAATGAAAGCCAGGACCAGGACAACTAAAAACTGGTAAAAAGAACAACAGGAAGTGAGAAAGATATTAATATATCATTTGTTATTTTTCTTGACTGCAACACTGTATGCCCAGGACATAATAGTAGAAGCAGAATACCCTTCTGTTGTTGAAGCCGGACAGCAATTCAGTGTGTCATGGACTGTAAACACCAGGGGAGGTCAGTTCTCAGCACCCTCGTTCGAGGGATTCTATAAGCTTATGGGACCGCAGACATCTTACAGCTCAAGCACACAGATAATCAACGGCAAAATGTCGCAAAAGACAACCTATAGCCATCTATATTATCTTCAGGCACTTGAAGCAGGTACTTTTGTTATTCCACCTGCCTCATTTACCCTTAGGAATAAGACATACTATTCTGATTCGCTGCGGATTGAGGTTATAGGTACAGCCGCTAACAGGCAAAATGTGCAGGCGGGAGAAGAAGAGACCCCGGTTGAAACAGCGAACAATGACCTCTTCCTTGATCTTTCAGTAAGCCGTAGAGAAGTATATATAGGTGAGCACATTACAGCCATAATAAAAATTTTTACGCGGGTTGATCTTTCAGGTATCAATGAGATCAAGTATCCTCCATTTACAGGGTTTCTTAAAACTGATATTGAGACACCTGCTCTTACTTCACTGAAGCAGGAGAATATAAAGGGGACAATATATGGTACAGGCGTTATTCAGCAGTTTCTATTATTCCCGCAAGTGAAAGGCGAAATAACCATTGATCCTGTACAGATATCGGTTCTTGTCAGACAGAAATCAGCCCAGACCGATCCTTTTTTCGGAGATTTCTTTTCATCATACCAGACAATTCCAAGAGCAGTCGTCAGCCCTGTGGTTAAAATCAATGTAAAACCATTACCCGGAACGAAACCGGATGACTTTTCAGGAGTTGTCGGCAAACTCGATCTCAAAGCAACTATTGATAAGGATACTGTTACCGTAAATGATGCAGTCAATTTTAAAATAACTGTCTCGGGTAACGGAAACCTGAAGCTTGCCGGTGCCCCCACAATGAAACTATCACCGGATATAGAGGTTTATGATCCCAGAGTAAAAGACAATATCCAGAACAGTATTAACGGCACATCGGGACAAAGAACTTTTGAATATCTCCTGATACCGCGTCATCATGGCGATTTTTCAATACCGCCTGTTACCTATTCATATTTTAATACGTCAGCAGGAAGATATGAGACTCTAACTACACGAGAGTTTAATTTTCATGCCAGGAGGGGTACAGAGGAGAATACAGGTATAACTGTTTACGGAGGTCTCTCCAAGGAGGATGTTAAATATGTAGGACAGGATATCCGGTTTATAAAATCAGAATTGGGTAAAATAGCAAAGTCGGCAGATATAATCATAACGAAAAGATCGTTTTACAGCATCTACGCAATAGCTTTTCTGCTGTTTATAGGAGTTCTTTTTGTAAGAAGAGAACATATAAGGAGGAATGCCGATATCACTGCTGTAAAGAACCGTAAGGCTGGAAAAGTAGCAGGGAAAAGGCTGCGCGAAGCCTCCTCCTGTATGAAAAGGGGCGAAATGGACAGGTTCCATGAAGAAATACTCAAAGCCATCTGGGGCTATCTGAGTGATAAGCTTAACATACCTGTCTCGGATCTGACACGAAACAACGCAATTGCAGCTTTGAAAGAGGAGGAAATAAAAGAGGATATTTTAGACAATCTGTCAAAGATACTCGACAGCTGCGAATATGCAAGATTTGCTCCCTCTGCTTCCGGCACGGAAGCTGCATCTATATATGACGGAGCAGCAGGATTTATAAGGGCAGTGGAAAATTCAATAGTCTGAACGATGAAACGAAACTTATTGATATTGTCAGCTACGGTTCTTCTTATTGTTATCACGAATAGTGGTTATTCACAGGAAACAAGGGATGAGAAATTCAAGGCAGGAGTAGAGTATTTCTCATCAGGGAACTTCGATCAGGCTCTTGATCTATGGATAGATATCTATAAAACAGGGTACCGGTCTGCAGAACTTGAATACAACATAGGGAACGCATATTTTAAAATAAATAATATACCGGGAGCAATTCTTTTTTATGAAAGAGCTCATTTACATAATCCAGGCGATGAGGATATCACTTATAACCTCCAAATAGCACGTACACTTGTCGTTGATCGTTTTGAGGAGATCCCCGAACTCTTTTTCATAAGCTGGTATAATCTGCTCTCGCTTTCATTGACAACAAATACCTGGGCATGGATCAGCATCTCTGCTTTCGTACTCTGTCTTCTTTTTCTGTCAGTCTATTTTTATACAACAAAATATAAGCTTAAAGTGCTTGGATTCTGGCTGGCTCTATTACTTCTAATAACTTCTCTGTTATCGCTTGCACTTACCTTCAGAAATAAAACACTTGTTTACGACAGTCAGAAAGCAGTGATATTCAGCCCTGTGGTCAATGGCAAAAGTTCTCCGGATGACAGCGGCACTGACCTTTTTGTGCTTCATGAGGGCACAAAAGTGACCGTGGAGGATGAGGTGGGTGAGTGGCTGGAAATACGTCTGTCGGATGGAAATAAGGGGTGGGTGCCTGCAAACAGCCTGGAAATAATTTGATCCGTTTGCAACTTATTTGTTATCTTTAATGTCACATAATTATAGAATTCAATATTCTCTGGCTATGAAGAAATTTCTTTATTTTCTACTGATATCAGTTGCAGTAATTGCATGTAAGAAAACTGAATTTGAACCCAGGGGACCGACTGATGTAAGGGTCAAAAATATGTCCGACCAGACATTCGATGAAGTAATAGTTATAATAGAGGAAGAGGTTGATACACTGGGTACTATAACCAGCGAAAATGTATCTGAATATCACCGTTTTGAGACAGCATATCCTTTTGCTGAAATATCTGCCAGGATAAATGGGGAACTCTTCTCAACAGGAGAAATTGATGAGACCTACATGCATTACATGGGGCAGATGAAGATCACTTATGTGGTTTATATTTCCGATATGGCCAACAGAGTGCTCACCATTGAAAAGACTATTCTCGAAGAGCCTCTTGAACTGAAGTAAACACCCCTGTATTATAATTGGAAAGGAACGATAAAAATTATTACACGCCGGGAGGGTGGGTAAATATCCTGTTTAGTTTTCTGACAATATTATCGGCAGCAATGATGATCTCCTGGCTGACCGGCAATACCGAACCGGTAAACCGGATTGCTTTTATTGTATTAATATTAACGGTTTGTACTGGTGTTTTATATTTCCGTTCGAAAATCAATCTCTCTGGAGATTCTCCGGCAGTTTCCAAATTCTCCATTCTTGCTGAATTATTGCTGTACTTGTTATACCTGGGACTGACCTCTTCTGCCCTGATAATTAAAAGCGCAGTATTGATATTAATGGCAGCAGCTACAGGATTATTACTGCTTGTGGCAATAGATACATCAGGCTATAGATACCCCGGGGGTAAAATGAGGTCATTTTTCCACAGCGGACAGGCATTTTTGACCGGATTGCTTATTGCTTCATTCTTATCAGGAATGAAGTTGCCTTTT
>CAZKWD010000030.1:0-12226 GCA_964556175.1 uncultured Rikenellaceae bacterium | reverse complement strand
ATTCGAATCCGGATTTATTCTGACTCCTGACTCCTGACTCCTGACTTCTTTTGCAATTATCTCAATAGCTCTTCTTTTCATAACTCGCTTTTCCTGTAAAAGGGTTTATCGAGATTTCCCAGGCCTTGTTCTGTCCAGATTTCGTTTCATAAACTATGCAAGCCTGAGTTCCAATCCCAATGACCTTTCATTGATAAGTAATTGTGATCAGTGGAATATTGACTATGTACTGCTTGACAGGAACAGGGAACCGGGAGATACAGCTTATGCCGATGTGGCCTTTACTCTCCCTATGCGTTCTCTTCTTTATGAACATGAGGCCATGCCGTGGAAACAATTCCAGGAGATACTCTATCAGGAGATGGGTGAAGTTGTAACTATACATTATCGTAACAACGATATTATTAAAAGAAATGTGACAAGAAACTTTGAAATCAGGGATGTTTACAACAACACCCTTTCCAGGTCCTTCACGGCAGGTGCCACAGATGTCCCTGCCTCTACCGATATTGATTATGATGCATTTCATACCTATACATTCAATAGCAGTAACAGCGATTCTGCACTTTTTATGATAAAAAGCTGGCTGATCACTGATAGTTTTGATCCAAAGGAGAATGACACAATGGTTTACTACCAGCATTTTAATAACTATTTTGCTTTCGATGACGGGTCAGCCGAGGGAGGATATGGAGTAAACGGACTTGGATCAAACAATGCAATGGTGGCTTACAGATTCAGGTCATTCATTCAGGACACCTTAAGAGGGGTGCATATCTGCTTCAACGACAGTTACATGAATTCCAACCAGCGGTTGTTTGATCTTATGATCTGGGATGATGCAGGAGGTTTTCCGGGAGATGTTCTCTACTCGCAGGAAGAGGTTATGGTTAAACTGGCTGATAATATTAACGGATTTTATACTTACGTACTTCCTGTATCTGTGCCTGTTGATGATATATTCTATGTGGGATGGAGACAGAGATCAGAAGCATTCCTCAATGCCGGACTTGATATTAACACACCTCATAACGGCAGGCAGTTTTACTGGATCAACGGCGACTGGAACGTTTCACAGATATCAGGCACTATCATGATAAGGCCCGTTTTGGGCCCTCCGCTTGTCACTGCAGTCAATGACCTGCGATACAGAAATTACAATACCCTTCATTTCTGGCCTAATCCTGCAAATGACTTCATACTAATTGATCCCGGTGATTTACAGGAAGCAGGACTGCTTAATATTTCCATTTTCGACCTCCAGGGACGTGAACTGATAAATGTTCCCCTGAGAGGAGACAGAATCGATATTTCATCATTGCGTGAAGGCCTGTATATTATAACTGCACACATTAATGGAAGACCGCTGGGATATAACCGTCTCGTTAAAACAAAGTAACCTTAATAAATGGCTGAAGAGGAATTAGTTGAACAACAGGAGCTTTTTGAACATCACAGGTTCATCGTTGATCCGGGACAGTCACTTATCAGAATTGACAAATACCTCTCTGCCAGAATGGAAAACATTTCCAGAACACGTATCCAGAATGCTGCCAATGCCGGTAATATACTGGTGAACAATAACCCTGTGAAACCAAATTACAGAGTCAAGCCGGATGATATTGTTCAGATAGTACTGCCGAGTCCGCCCAGGGAAATAGAGCTAATTCCCGAAAACATTCCGGTTAATATTGTCTATGAGGATGATGATGTTATCGTTGTCAACAAGGAGCCGGGAATGGTTGTGCATCCGGCTTATGGCAACTATAGAGGCACCCTGGTCAATGCACTTATGTGGCACTTCAGGGATCTTCCTCTGTTCAGCTCGGAAGAGCTGAGGCCGGGACTTGTTCACAGGATTGACAAGAACACATCGGGTATCCTTGTGATTGCAAAGAATGAGCTAGCTCTTAACAGGCTTTCAAGGCAGTTCTACGAACGCACCACCGACAGAAAGTATATTGCACTGGTATGGGGCACTCCTGATCCCCGGGAAGGTACAATAACAGGCAATGTGGGAAGGAACATCCGCAACAGGAAGATCATGCAGGTGTTTCCCGACGGCAGCCAGGGAAAACCCGCAATAACACATTATAATATCATTGAGGAGTTTGGTTATACTTCACTTATCGGATGCAAGCTCGAAACCGGGCGGACACACCAGATCAGAGTTCATTTCAGCAGTATACGGCATCCTCTTTTCAATGATGACGAATATGGCGGGGACAGGATCCTTAAAGGAACAACATTCAGCAAATACCAGCAGTTTGTAAAAAACTGTTTTAAGATACTTCCGCGCCAGGCCCTCCATGCAAAGTCACTGGCATTTGATCACCCGGTAACCGGTAAAAGGATGTCTTTTGATTCAGAACTACCTGAGGATATGCAGCAAGTAATCGATAAATGGAGAAAATATATTTCAGCAAGGGAATAACAATAATAATCCGATGCCTGCTTTGCCCGCCGAAGGTTTACCGGAGGCGGGACGCCACTATTACCAGCTACCACTGTGTGAGCTCCTGCCGGAATTCATCATCGAGAGCAGAATCCACAGAGGCAGTCCTTTATCACCTATATGCCTCTGGTTCTTACCTCCCGTGCTGCGTATGAACATAATGACTATTATCATTATTATAACTAAATTTGATAATTAAAATCTGTCATTCTTCATGAGAACTATTGCCATTGTTGCAGGAGGAGATTCCTCAGAATATGAGATATCTGTAAAAAGTGCCGCTGCGGTTAGCAACGTTTTATCTGAAAAGTACACTATCTATATTATTATGATCAGGGGTGTAAACTGGTACTGGGAAGATAAAAAGGGGCGTTATCATTCCATTGACAAGAACGACTTCTCTCTTATTGTTGATGATTCAAAAATCAGGTTTGATGCTGTTTTTATAGCCATTCACGGGTCCCCGGGTGAAAACGGACTGCTCCAGGGCTACTTTGATATGATGCAGATCCCTTACAGCAGCTGCGGATTCTTCTGCTCTGCTCTCACTTTTAATAAGCAAGCCTGCAAGCTGTTTCTGAAAGAATACAGGATTCCTATGGCTGAAGCTGTCCTGATAAGAAAAGGTGACCAGATTGACCCGGGAAATATTATCGGACACACAGGTTTACCCTGTTTCGTGAAACCCAATGACAGCGGATCGAGCTTCGGGATAACAAAGGTCAGGGACAAGGATAAGCTGATATCTGCTGTTGAGATTGCATTTAAGGAAAGTGATGAGGTTCTGATCGAGACATTTATGAATGGAAGGGAGGTTGCATGCGGGGTTATCAAGACTCATAAAAAGACTCTCATACTACCTGTAACCGAGATAATAAGCAAAAATGAATTTTTTGATTTTGAAGCGAAATATACTCCCGGAAAATCTGATGAGGTTACCCCGGCAAAGCTGTCTCCTGAATTAACCAGAACAATACAGGAATTAAGTTCAAAAATTTACGGCCTGCTTGATTGCAAGGGTATTGTCAGAGTAGATTTTATCATAACCGATGATAAGCCTTTTTTCCTGGAAATCAATACCGTACCGGGGATGACCACTGAGAGCATAATACCAAAACAGACTGAAGCTGCCGGCATTGATCTGCAGGATCTTTACTCGATGGTTATCGAAGATTTGTTTGTAGAAAGGCTTTAGGGCGTCAGGGTTATGCCTTAAAACCCTTTTATTCTCTTGCCTTTTTTAATGCACTTGTGGTGGTAAAGTATTTTGTAATTGTACCAGCCACCTCCCATTCCGGAAGTGCCCCCTCTTTCAGGTATTCAAGGAACCTCGAAGTAACCTCTCCAAAATGCTCTTCATGGGTTGTCCTGTACTTCCCCGGTATATTGATTTTCAACACATTTTCATTCACAGCTTCAACGGAAAGACTATCATATGGAAATACTGCCAGTTTCCCTTTAAGTTTTGTTGTAAAATCGTCAATACCGGTTCCCTTTATGTTCTCAATATAAAGTGCAGGTATAAAATTCTCTTCAGCTCCATGCCTGATAACAAGATCACATCCGGATCCGTGCATAACCGAGTAGTGGGTATCTCCTCCACCCGGTGGCGCTTCGTAATTCCATGACACAGATACTTTGGCCCATATTCCCTTGATCTGGTAGATCATTTCACCATTGGCAAAAACATTCAGTTTTCCATTCTTTACATCCTTCTGAAGATAATCAGGAAATTCTTCAAGGCCGGTAACCTTTTTAAATTCCTCCTTATTTATTACCGTGGGCCATCTTTTTGCCTCAACCATATTAATATCGGACGGATCAAGTATTTGTTCCGGGAAGCATTCCCATTGTATAAGATCGACAAGATGTGTCGTAACATCAACGATCCCCTCGCCTTGCTGTTCAACATCAAAGAACCATGCCGGACGCAACAGGGGTGTTCCCGATACTATCTTTGAAAAATGATGTACACTTATCTTTGTTACTGCCGGTTCCTCCTTTGTTCCGGACATCAGCTTTCCGAAGATCTCCTCCTCTGAAGAAAGAAGTTTCTGAAGTATAGTTGTCACTTCATATCTTTCAGTCATAATATCATAAAGCAGGACTCTTTTATCTTTTGCGATTAAAAAGGCCTGTTCAAGCAGTATAAAATCCTCAGGTTGAATAATCAGGGGCTTATCTGCCAGCACATGCAGTCCTGCATTCAAAGATCTCAGTATGTACTCATCTTTTTTCGCATTATTACCTGATAATACCACTACATTGCCCGGTTTATCTTCCAGCATAATATCCAGGAAATCTTCACCTGTATATTCAATCTCATTCCATTCTGTGGGATTGTCCGGACGGTTATTGTATGAGTTGATTCTGTCGATATGTTGCTGATAGTCAGGGCCATCAGGAGCATAAACATATACATCAGGTGAAATCTCATCGTACATTATTTTCTGGACCAGGGCTGCATGAAAATGTCCCGGATCAACGGTCATAAGATGTACCAGATAACTCTTTTGCATTGTATCCTTTGATTTTTTATCAGTTTGTTTTTTTGATCCTCCGGATCCGCATGATGAAAGCATCAACACAGGGAGGATTAATAAAAGCAGGTTTTTCATTTTCATTTAAGTTATATGAATGAAATCAGGCTGTTTATATCTGTTTTGATTTCTTTTTTACTGTTGTGATGAATGCGTGTATATTTTCATCCCGGGTATCAGGAGCCATTCCTCCTCCTACTGACCAGATAATATTATTATGGCTTTCCGTTTCGTCAAATGCTTTCAGCACAGCAACTTCAACCTGTTCGGGTGTCCCGGCAGCCATTATATCTCTTGGCGGTATGTTCCCTACCAGAATGACCTCAGGTCCCGCAAGGTCTCTGATCTCGCCCATCGAATGCTTGTATGAGAAATTGAACATGTTAACACCCATCTCTTTAAGATGGCGGGTTGTGATCAATCCTTCGGCATCATTATGCAAAAAACGCACTCTGGCTCCGGTTACTTCAAATATCCTCTTGAAACCGGGAATCACAAATTCCTGGAATTCATTTTCCCCGACGAAGCCTATAATGTCGTCGAGCAGAAGTATTCCGTCTATTGATGGGAAGCACTCTCTCTGCCAGCTTAACCAGTCGCAGATAAAATCAGTGATCTTGTTAAGAAGCCTGTGAATACCGTCAGGATCGAGGGCGAGAGCCATCATGAATTCTGTCGTACCCATCAGGAAGCTTGCTATATTGAATGGTCCTCTGGCAACAGCAAACCTTATCTGGTGGTCAGCATCCCTGATTGCTCTTTCATTGTTCTTCAGTCTTCTGATAATAAAAGGCAGCAATCCGTCGGTTTTAACATTTGGCTGTGGCAGTGTATCGATATCCCCTGTATTAACTTTTTCAGCATGAGGGAATTCATTTTCGGGAAATATCATTCTTGATCCGAAAGCAGATGGTTCGGTACACATACCATATTCTGACCAGAATCCCGGCATAAACCAGGTGTCGGTAAATGTTGTTATTGCTTTAAGATTAGCTTTTAACCAGATTCCATCCGATGTATAATAATCGATTGTTGAAATACCATACCAGCCTGGTATCCAGGGACTATCAATGATAAATCCTGTCGGCTGGTAATTCAGCTTTCCCCCCTCAATAAGTCTTATAAGATCATCCCATGAAGAATTACGCATAGTACTAACAATAGGCTAACTCAAAATAATCTATCGACTAATTTAAATAAATTATTTCTGCAATAACAATATTATTTTCTCTTGTACCCTTTTTCAGAATTTTAATGTCTCCAATCTGTACGAATCAATGGGATCGCAGGTACAGATCAGGTTACGGTCTCCATAGCCATCATCAATACGACCTGTTGAGGGCCAGAATTTGTTTTCTATTATCCATCCGGCCGGGAATGCGGCTTTTTGCCGGTCATATTTATGATCCCATACATCGGCTGTGACAACTCTTACTGTATGGGGTGCATTATGAAGTACATTATCCTCCCGGTCTGCTTTGCCTTCAATTATTTCCTGTATCTCGCTCCAGACCGATTTCATAGCATCAATGAATTTATCCAGTTCCCTGAGGGATTCTGATTCTGTCGGTTCCACCATCAAGGTGCCATGTACCGGAAATGATAATGTTGGTGCATGGAAACCATAATCCATAAGGCGTTTGGCAATATCTGCTTCAGTTATCCCGGCCTCCGCTTTAAAATTCCTGCAGTCAAGAATCAGTTCATGTGCCACAAACCCGGAGGTTCCGGTATAGAGTGTTTTATACCACTTTTTAAGCGAAGAGGAAATGTAATTTGCATTTAGTATTGCATATTTTGTTGCCTCCGTGAGCCCGTCGTAACCCATCATAAGTACGTAAGCATGTGATATTGTAAGTATATGACCGCTCCCGAAAGGAGCCGAGGCTACAGCTGTGGTAGCATGGCTTCCGCCGGTTTTCACCAGTGGATGTCCGGGCAGAAATGATGCCAGTTTGTCATTTACAAGTATCGGACCCATGCCCGGACCACCTCCTCCATGCGGAATGGCAAATGTCTTGTGAAGATTCAGATGACAGACATCTGCCCCTATGTATCCCGGACTGGTAAGTCCCACCTGTGCATTCATGTTTGCTCCATCCATATATACCATCCCCCCGTTTGAATGGATGATTTCAGTCATTTCAACGACAGCCTCCTCAAAAACACCATGTGTTGAAGGATATGTCATCATAAATGCTGCCAGTTTTTCTTTATTTTCTTCCGCTTTTTTCTTCAGATCCTCAACATTTATATTGCCCTTTTCATCACAATCAACAACTACAACCTGCATACCTGCCATCACAGCGCTTGCCGGGTTTGTTCCGTGTGCCGATGAAGGGATAAGAACTACATTCCTGCGAGATTCACCTCTGCTCAGATGGTATTCCCTTATGACCATCAGTCCTGCATATTCACCGGCAGCACCTGAATTAGGCTGAAAGGAGATAGCCGAAAAGCCGGTGATTTCTTTTAATGCGTCACCCAGTTCATCCATAAGCTGGTAATATCCCGGGACCTGATCTTTCGGAACAAAAGGGTGTATATCGGCAAATTCCGGCCAGCTCATTGCAAACATTGCAGTTGCCGGATTCAGTTTCATTGTACATGAGCCAAGGGATATCATGCTGTGAGTAAGAGAGAAATCCTTTCTTTCCAGCATTTTAATGTAGCGCATCATCTCCGTTTCACTGTGGTAGCTGTTGAAGGCGGCACCCCTGAGATATTCTGATTTTCTCAGGAATTTTTCATCAAGACATTTGCAGTCACAGTAGGTATTTACCGGTTCATGTTTTTTACCTGCATCCCTGGCAAAGATCTCAAGGATATTATTTATATCGGAGAAAGAGGTTATTTCGTCGGTACTAATGCTGACTGTACTTTCATCAGGGTAGAAGAAGTTTATTCCTGCGGCTTCAGAGAGGTTTTTAATATTATCTACATTATTAACCCTTATTCTGATTGTGTCAAAAAAGGTGGAATTTACCTGATCATAGCCGAGTTCTTTCAATGAAAAGCCCAGTGTACATGCCGACTTGTGTATATGAGTTGAGATTTTTTTCAATCCTTCCGGTCCATGGTACTGGGCATACATTCCGCTCATGGTTGCCAGAAGAGCCTGGGCTGTACATATATTTGAAGTAGCTCTTTCACGTTTAATATGTTGTTCTCTGGTCTGAAGTGCCATTCTTAATGCCCTGTTCCCCTGGGCATCAATCGACACTCCAATAATTCTACCCGGCATGCTCCTTTTAAGCTCATCCCTTGTGGCGAAATATCCGGCATGAGGTCCGCCAAAGCTCATTGGCAATCCGAATCTCTGGTTTGAACCTACAACAATATCCGCACCCCATTCTCCCGGGGGAGTGAGTATTACGAGGCTCATCAGGTCAGCGGCAACGCCCACCAGGGTTCCGGCAGAATGAGCCCTCTCAATAAACTCCTTATAATCTCTTATCTCTCCTGATGCAGCAGGATACTGAACAAATGCCCCGAAGAATATTTCATCAAATTGTACCTCATCATATTTTCCTGTAATAAGCTCAATACCAAGAGGTTTAGATCGTGTTTTAATCACTTCCAAAGTCTGAGGGAAAATATCCTCGTCAACAAAGAATTTATTTGCACCTGTCTTAACCGCTGCCCGCGACCGTGCGTTAAACATCATTATCATAGCCTCGGCAGCTGCTGTGGATTCATCAAGTAATGAGGCATTAGCTATTTGCATCCCGGTAAGCTCAACTATCATTGTCTGGAAATTCAAAAGGGCTTCAAGCCGTCCCTGTGATATTTCAGCCTGATAGGGAGTATACGAAGTGTACCATGAAGGATTCTCCAATACATTGCGTATAATAACCGACAGTAATGCCACTCCATAATAACCCTGGCCTATAAATGAACGGAATAATTTATTCTTTGCTCCAAGTTTTCTGATATGGTTCAGATACTCATATTCGCTCATTGCTTCCGGTAGTTTCAACGACTTTGATAATCTTATTTTCCGCGGGATTGTCCTGTCAATTAACTGTTCTAAAGAATCCACGCCGATAACCTCAAGCATCTTTGGCAATTCATGATTACGCGGGCCGTTATGACGGTTTACAAATTTATCAAGAGACATATATTTTTGTTTTTGTTTAATACATATTCTTCAATTAATACTTCTAACTATTAATATCATCTGCAGGAATGTCCTGCAAAAATACAGGTATTTACTTTACCTGAAGTAGGGTTTGCTGTTCATTTCCGTTTCAATTGTTGTTGCCTGACCGTGTCCGGGATATACAACAGTTTCAGGAGGGAGGGTAAAAAGCTCTCTCTTAATACTCTCAATGAGTGTATTATGATCACCGCCGGGAATATCGCTCCTTCCAATGCTTCCTGCAAAAAGAGCATCACCCGTAAATACAACCTTCTCTTTTTCACTGTAAAAAGCGAGGCTTCCCGGAGCATGGCCCGGCACATGCAATGCAAGAAGGGTTTCCGATCCGAATGAAATTACCTGTTTATCAGCAACAAAACCGGCTGGATCAGCAGGTGTATCCATTGTCAAACCAAGATACATTGCGTATTGTTGTGCATTTCTTCTGTTCATTTCTTCATCGGCGTGACAGTAAGCTCTAAGTTTATATTTCTCAAGTAACATCCTGTCACCGAAGATATGATCAGGATGACAGTGTGTATTCAGCAACAGAACAGGCACAAGGTTTTTATGCCTGATAAGGTAATCAAGTTCTTCAAATTCACCCTCATCGTAGCAGCTGCAGTCGATTATGGCACATTTACCATCCTCATCAGAAAGGATATATGTATTGACATCAAGAGGGCAAAAGACAAGTTTATATATTTCCATAACAATTCATTTTCCGTTCACTTTCCCTTTAAGCATTGGGACAAAAGCAAAAAATCCGTGAGAGGAATAATCAAAAGTATCTTCTCCTGTTCGTTGTACCAGGGTCATAACCTGTGTTCCACCTCCTCCGAGGGGAACGACAAGCCTGCCACCGGTTTTAAGTTGTTTCAGAAGGGTTTCGGGTATTTCCGAAACTGCTGCTGTAATGATTATCCCGTCAAAAGGCCCATACTGTGGCTTGCCTTCATAACCGTCGCCATAAAAGAAATCAGCAGAAAAGCCGAGCGAGGCAAATTTGACCTGTGCTTTAAGATACAGTTCCCTGAATCGTTCAATTGTATATACTTTTGCTCCCATTTCTGCAAGTATTGCTGCCTGGTAACCCGATCCGGTACCTATTTCAAGTATCTTATCTCTCTTTTTTACCTGAAGCAGCGAAGTTTGAATGGCAACAGTATAGGGTTGAGAGATTGTCTGTCCTGATGTTATGGGAAAAGCCTTGTCGACGTAAGCATGATTCAGAAAAGCAGGATCCATGAAAATATGCCTGGGGACTGTTCCGATAGCCCTCAGCACTTCTTCATCATCTATTCCTTTTCTTCGCAGCTCATCGACCAGTTTTTTTCTTTTGCCCTTTGCTTCAAAAGAGTCTTCTATATGGTCTCTTCTCATTTTTTCTTAAAGGACAAAAATAGAAAAATTGTTTAACCGGATGCATGTAGCTTATCACAGGTTAATAAAAATTTTTATCTGGTTTGTACGCTTGGTGTCATTGTCAAGGGTAAGGGAGTATAAAAGACAGACCCTTACAATAATCTGAAAATCCCGGAGGACCTATATTCCGGGCCGTCAGGTTTAAGGATACTCTCAAAAAGAATAACCTCCCTGACTGACACATTTTGAAAAGTTATAGCCCTGTATCTTTCAAGAGTTCCTCTGAGCAAGTCCGGATCCTTTATGAACTTAATCCTTCCAATTGTAATATGGGGCCTGAAAGGCCGCTCCTCAATACTGAATCCCGCATCCTTCAATCCTGTCACTATCAGGCTGTTGAGTTTGCCCAGCTCTGCTGAATTATCAATGCCTGTCCATATTACCCGCGGATCATGGAAGTTTTTAAAGACACCCGTTCCTGACAGATTAAAGCTGAACCCGCGAAAACCCTGGCATACCTCCCTGAGCATTATTGCCGCTACCTTTATCCTCTCTTCTTCAGTATCACCGAGGAAAGCCAATGTAATATGAATATTTGCCGGATCAACCCAGTTGATTTTATCATTTGGTAAAACAGCCTTCATGGAATTGATCATTCTGAGCAATGTCCCTTCAGGTTCAATTTTTATCCCGATAAAAATTCTTTTCAACGTCTTCCGTTTATGTTTTAAAGGATCATAATAATCCTATCTGGATATCCCGGATTATAAGTTCAATAAGTATATCTTCACCATAAGGATCATATTCTGCTTTCAGGTTTGTTCCGAAAATACGGGCTATCCCCTGCCAGAAGGCAGCACTTATAAAACCCCGGTACTGGCGTATAAGGTCATATGAAGTATTATATGTCTCCCTGTCTATTAGTTTGATAAGCAACTTACCCTGGGTGAATGTCATATTCCTGATGTCATCTTCATATTCTCCGAAAACATCCTTCTCCACATTTTTAATATAATCTTTTCTATCTTTTTCGTTATCTATCCGTGCAAGTTCTGCATTCACATACGCCAGCCTGTTCCTTACGATAACAGCATAGGGGTATACCTTTTTCAGATTATAAACAAGCCTTTCATATCTCCTGAACTGTGATCTCATCCTTCTTTCACTCCCGCTCTGATCACCGAGAACCACGACCTCTTTTATTTCAATTTCAGGTAAGACCTCACCATCTCTATTTACATTCTGCAACAGGTAGATACGGTTTTGAACGGTATCATTATTCGTTCTGGTTGTATCTGTTTGTCCTGATGCATCAGTAAACAGAAACACAAAAATTAATATCTGGAATAAAAGTTTCACTGGTAATACAATCTCAGCAAAGTTATCAAATAACGGGCCATTTAAATAACCAGATATTTATTTATAAAATTATACAATGAATCATGAATCAGTGATATGTGACTATTAGTAAGCCTTGCCAGAAAAATGTGATATATATCACATTTACGATATTCATAACTCAGTTATCAGGAAGTTTGGATTCCCGCTTGATTAAAAATTGACTTTAGTTGAATTATAGTGTAACTTTGTTATATTATTCTTTAAATCTGAGTATTATGGCTAGCATTATTCAAGGTTATGAGTATGATATTTTCATCAGCTACCGTCAGAAAGATAATAAGTATGATGGATGGGTAACAGAATTCACCGACCACCTGAAGAGGG
>CAZKWD010000029.1:1513-12278 GCA_964556175.1 uncultured Rikenellaceae bacterium | reverse complement strand
AATCAAAACCAAGTTGCCGGAGAGCTGTAACCATTTTCCCGGTTACTCTTTCACCGGGATCATAACCAAGATCCTCTCCCAGGGCTACTCTTACTGCCGGGGCGGTCTGTACAACAACATGATTATCAGAGTCGTATATAGCATCCCACACCTGGTCAATAGCTGTCTTTTCCACCAGGGCTCCGGTCGGACAGCGAACAACACACTGGCCGCAATTTGTACAGACCACATGGCTCATTGGCCTGTCATGGAAGGAGGATATCTTCTGATGCATACCTTTATTGGCTACAGCTATTGCCGAGATATGCTGTAGTTCAGCACAGGTTCTTACACACCGCTGGCAACGGATACATTTGCTGTCGTCCTTAATAAATGCAGGAGACGATGCGTCTATAGTATACGGATGATCCTCAACAAGATCGTGAAAAATAGTATCCCCGAATGCAAATTCATTTGCAAGAGCCTGCAATTCGCATTTCTGGTTTTTGTAACATTTTGTACAGTCGGACCTGTGCTCCGAAAGAAGCAGCTCAACAATATGCTTTCGCGCGTTCCTTACCTTCAGCGTATTTGTATGTATATCCATCCCTTCAGCTGCCGGCATGGCACAAGCGGCGATAAGAGTCTTCGCACCTGTTTGTTCAACAACGCAAACACGGCAGTTACCTGCCACGCAAAGGTCGGGATGATTACACAATGTCGGAATATTGATATTAAGTTTCCGGGCAGCCTGAAGGACTGTTGCTCCCGGCTGAACCGTAACTCTCTGGTTATTAATGCTCAAACTTATCATTATTATTCTGTGTTATTTTAGGTTGTTAGTAAATGATCTCTTCCCTGAAGTTCTCAACGATAGTTCTGAATGCATTACCTACCGATTGTCCAAGGCCACACTTGGAGGCTACCTTCATAGTATCGGCAAGCTTCAACAACTCGTTCAGATATGTTGATTTCACTTCCCCTTTTTTTACCTTCTCCACACCTTTGAGCAGCTGCTGGCAGCCAACCCGGCAGGGAGTACATTGTCCGCATGATTCTTCAGCGAAGAAATCGAGATAGTTATGAAGAACATTATACATTGATCTTGAACTGTTGAACAGTTTCATTGATCCACCGGTCGGAACACCCTCAAAGCCGATGACTGTATATTGAAATTTCTTTCGTGGCACGCAGAAGCCTGAAGCGCCTCCAACCTGTACCGCTTTTGTATCACCGTCACCAAATTCATCTACAAACTCCTGAACTGACATTCCGAGCTCAAGTTCGAATATCCCTGGTGTTGGCGTATCACCTGAAATAGAGAACACCTTGGAACCTCTTGAATCCTTGGTTCCCAGCTGGCTGTATGATTCAGGACCATGCTTGATTATCGCCATTGCCGTAACAAGAGTCTCCACGTTGTTTATCGATGTAGGCTTATTAAAAACTCCTGAAGTAGTCGGGTATGGAGGTTTATTTCGTGGCTCACCACGGCCACCCTCAATTGATTCAAATAATGCACTTTCTTCACCGCATATATAAGCTCCGCTTCCCATACAGTATCTTATTTTAAAATCGTAGCCGATACCTTTAATAAGCCTGTGGAACGATTCAAGTTCCTTAAGAAGCTTCGGCAGAAGGTACCTGTACTCTCCACGCAGGTAAACAATTCCGGTTTTTGCTCCGATAGCCTTTCCTGCTATAGCCATTCCGCCGTAAACCTTGTATGCCACCCTGTCGAGTATTTCCCGGTCTTTGAATGTTCCCGGCTCGCCTTCATCAGCATTACATACAATATACTTCTCGGGTTCCTTCACTGCAGCAGTGTATTTCCATTTTAGTCCTGTAGGGAAACCGGCTCCTCCCCTTCCTTTTAGTCCTGATTCAAGAACCTGCTGGATGATTTCATTATTCTTCATCTTATAAGCACTTGTCAGAACCTCCTTGGGATCTACTTTCTCAAAGATCAGGTCTACCTTATTTAGTCCTCTGTTTTCCATTTCGTCAGGGTATTATTTGTTTTGCATGTAACCTTTAATAATCTCAACAACTTTTTCCGGAGTAAGCTCAGTATATGGTATATCATTGATAAGCATTGCCGGAGCTTTATGACACCATCCGATACAGTTGGTCTCAATCAGGCTGAACTGCATATCTGAAGTAGTCTCTCCTACTTTTATTTTAAGCATATCCTCGAGGAGCTGAATTATTTCACCCTTGCCTTTCATTGAGCATGTTATTGTCTTACAGACTCTTATCACATATTTACCTCTGACTTTTGTATCGAGAAAAGTATAAAATGAAGCTGTTCCATAAACCTCAGCCGCCGAAATATCAAGCTCTTTGGCAACCTCTACCATAGCTTCATCCGTAAGGTAATTATGTCTTTCAACTATACCCTGCAGAATAGGCATAAGACTCTCTCTGGTACGACCATATGTGTCGGACAACTCCTTTACAAGATCTCCTACTTGGTACATTTCTATCTGATTTTTAAGTAATTAATATGATTTTATTTACAATTATAGGCCCCGTAAAAAGCGATGCTAAAATAGCAAGATTACTATTTAAAAAAAACTTACAAATGTCATGATTTCTAATTTAGAATGAGAATAAACAAGACCATTTGCATAATCCCGATTTTTTCATTATCTTGTTAGAATACCACTGACTTTTTCCCATATAACAGAAAACAACTGAATTTATGATCAGGATCCGTAAAATAAGCAATCCGTTCCTCGAATCAAATAAGGGAGCGATAACCAATGTCAAGAAGATAATGGCCAGTCAATTCTCACAGATCCCTGAGTACAAGATCGAATTGATAGATGAACAACTTATAAATCCTTTGAAATTCAGGTACCAGTCGATTCTTCTTTTAGCAGAAAATATACATGAGACAATACTTGGATTTGCTTTGCTGAAGTACATGCCGGATCTAAAGTTTTGTTTACTCGACTTCATTGCTGCCTCTCCCGGAAAAACTTCGGGCGGACTTGGAGGGGCATTATACCAGAGAGTAAGGGAGGAAGCCAGGGCATTAGGTTCAGCCGGTCTTTTTTTTGAATGTCTCCCGGATGACCCGGCATTATGCAGAAATAAGAATCTCCTGGAACAGAATGCAAAAAGACTTGCATTTTATGAACGTTTCGGCGCAAGACCCATTATCAACACACTTTATGAGACTCCTGTAAAACCAGAAGACGACGCTCCTCCCTATCTCGTTTTTGACGGTCTCGGAATTACTGATTCATTATCCAGATCACAGGTCCGCAAAATAGTGAGAGCCATATTAGAAAGAATATACGGCGATTATTGTTCCGAAGATTATATAAAAAAAGTGGTTGCCAGTATTAAAGACAACCCTGTAGAACTGAGACCCTTTAAATATCATAAGTTACAGAAAAGTAAAACATCCAGGGTCGACATAACAGGTAAGGACAAGATAATACTTGTTGTAAATGACAAGCATTCAATACATAATATTCATCAAAGAGGATATGTTGAGGCACCTGTCAGGATTCCTGCAATAAGGAACGATATTGAGCAGACAGGACTATTCCGGACCATAAAAGCGAAGGAATTTCCTGAAAAGTATATTCTTCAGGTGCACAACAAGGAGTATGTAAAATATTTCAAAAAAGTATGCAGCAATCTGCCCCACGGTAAATCCGTATATCCCTATGTCTTCCCGATAAGAAATATTGCACGTCCTCCGGTAGAATTATCAGTAAGGGCAGGTTATTACTGTATAGACACCTTCACCCCTTTAAATATAAATGCTTATCTTGCTGCTCGCGAAGGAGTTAACTGTGTACTTACTGCTGCTAACACAATCTTAACCGATGCCGGAGCAGTATATGTTCTGACCCGGCCTCCCGGCCATCATGCAGAAACAAATGTATTCGGGGGATTTTGCTATTTCAACAATAATGCGATAGCTGCCAATTACCTGTCACGATACGGCAAGGTGGCAATACTCGATATTGATTATCATCATGGTAACGGTCAGCAGCAGATCTTTTATTCAAGAGATGATGTACTGACTATATCGATACATGGCCATCCCTCCTTTGCATATCCTTATTTCTCGGGATTCAGCGAAGAGAAAGGTGAAGGAGAAGGATTGGGATATAATGTTAATTATCCGCTTGAAGAAGTCATCCATGGAGAGGAATACCGCAAAACATTAAAAAAGGCACTTTTAAGAATCAGACAGTTTAAACCATCCTTCTTAATAGTGGCTCTCGGTTTTGATACTACAAAAAGAGATCCAACAGGCACATGGAGCATGATATATAAAGATCTTGAAATCAACGGAAGGATGATTGGTGAACTTAAGCTGCCTACACTGATCGTCCAGGAGGGCGGCTACAGAACACAAACACTGGGATTAAATGCAAAATCTTTCTTTCAAGGTTTTGCTGAAGGACATGAAACAGTGAGTTAAAATTACTTGTCCGTTAATAATAATCTCTGATCTGATATCCACCTGTACCACTCATCAAGGCCATCGCCTCGTGTGCATGATACTTTGAAAAAGGGTACTCCTGATTTGATATTTTTCAGATCGTGCATGAAGCTGTTGTAATTAAAATTTGTATAAGGTATAAGATCGACCTTAATGAGAACAACTGCTTCTGCCTCCCTGAACAGGAGCGGGTATTTTGCAGGCTTATCATCACCCTCGGCTGTGCTGACAAATGCCAGCTTAAAAGCTTCACCAAGATCAAATCCCGACGGGCAGATAAGGTTTCCCACATTTTCAATAAACAATATATCGAGGTTATCAAGGTCAAATGAATCAAGAACCTTTGATATGCTGTGAGAATCGAGATGACAACCTCCCTCGGTATTGATAACAACAATGGGAATATTGTATTTCTGAAGCCGCCGGGCATCCCTGTCAGTTGTGACATCACCTTCAATTATACCTATCCTGAACCTGGAAGTAAGTACTTCGCAGGTTCTTTCCAGGAATGTTGTCTTACCGGCTCCCGGTGAGCTTATTATGTTCACCATCAGGATTTTCTTTGACTTGATCAGGTTTCTGACTTCATCAGCTTTGTTCTGATTCCTGTCAAGGATGTTCTTCATGATCTTTATTTCCATTGTTATTCTCCTTCAATACTTTTAATAAACAGCTCCTTCCCCTGAATGATTTCCAGGTCGGTTGATCCGCAGAAATTACAAGCAAACCGATTATCGATAACCTGAAAATCGTTTTTACATTTTTTGCATTTCATTTTCACAGGCAATATTTCAATATCTATTTCAGCCTCTTCGGCAACCGAATCTCTTACCGCTTCACCAAAGGCAAACCTGAAAATATCAGGTACTATCTGTATCAGCTGTCCGAAACTGATATTCACCTTCGTTACCCTGGCCAGCTTTTCCCTTTTTGCTGCTTCCAGTACAATTGCCGACAGATCCTCAGCTATTCTTATCTCATGCATACTCTTCTATATTAACAAATCCTCGGAAGCTGAACACCTGACGGCATATCAAGTATTCGTCTGCCTCCGGATGCCGTGTTTAAAATTACTTTTCCCCCCTTATCCCCGGTAACCTCGCCTATAATTGCAGAATCTTTCCCAAGAGGATCTTTCATGAGCAGATCAAGCACTTTTGTTTCTGCACCTCTACTGCTTACTATCAATATTTTACCTTCATTAGCCAGGTATATCGGGTCAAATCCAAGTATCTCGCACACTCCCCTGACAGGTTCATCGACAGGAATTGATGATTCATTTATGTCAATACCTTTTCCTATAATCTCTGTGAGCTCGTTCAATACCCCCCCGAGCCCCCCTCTTGTAAGATCACGCATGAAACATACCTTACTGCAATTATTTAACACTGCGGCGATCATATGGTTCAATGCTGCACAGTCCGAAAAAACCGGGGTCGTGAAGCTTAGCTTGTTACGTGCACCCAGTACAGCTATGGCATGATTCCCCAGAGAACCGCTCAGGATAAGCTTATCTCCGGGTTTTATGAAAGAGCCTGTGCTGATATGCTTTTTATCATTATCCAGTATACCTGTCCCGGAAGTAGTGATGAACATCTTGTCACATTTACCCTTTTCAACAACTTTAGTATCACCCGCGACTATCCTTACACCGGCTTTTGATGCCTCTTCGGCCATTGAATCCACGATCATCAGAAGGTCATTAACAGGATATCCCTCTTCAATAATAAAAGAACAGGCAATATATTGAGGTGTTGCTCCTGATACCGCAAGGTCGTTCACCGTACCGCAAACAGCAAGTTTGCCGATATTGCCTCCCGGGAAAAAGATCGGATCAACAACATGGGCATCTGTAGTAAATACAAGAGTATTGCCTTGTCCTTCGAGTATTGCAGAATCAGTCAGGGGTTCAACCATTCCGAACTTTTTCACAAACACATTTCTAATAAGCTCATGAGTCTGCTTACCTCCACCGCCATGATTCAATGAAATATTTTCAATCATCTGTCAACTCTGTATTTATACCAGGTATTACACGATCCCTCCGGTGATACCATGCATGCCCCCACAGGATTTTCAGGAGAACAGGTTTTAGCAAAAAGCGGACAATCACCGGGTTCCTTAAGTCCCCTCAGGATCTCGGGACATATACACAGTTCATCATCCTCATGGTGACTGACTGTAACGGGCATAAAGCTACCGGCATTAAATCTCGCAAAGTCCTTTACAAGAGTAAGTCCGCTTGATTTAATCACACCAAAACCTCTCCAGTATGCATCACATTCTTCAAAAACCTCTCTCATATAAAGTTGGGCTTCCTGGTTTCCATTAACCGTAACTGCCCTGTTATATTGTATTTCAACCTCCGGGTTTTTATTGTTTACCTGTTGTATTAACATCAGAAGAGCCTGCAGCAGATCGGTTGGTTCAAAACCTGTTATCACACAACCGATACCATAATCTTCAGGAAGAAAGTTAAATATCGAGGAGCCGGTAATGGCTGCAACATGACCCGGACAGATAAATCCGTTGAGCCTGGTTCCTTCCTGTACAATTGCCTCCATTGCAGGAGGCATTACCTTATGGGCACTCAACAGTAAGAAATTATCAACAGCCTCTTTTTCAGCTTGTTTTATTGTAACTGCGGTGCCGGGAGCTGTTGTCTCAAATCCTATTCCCAGGAAAATAATCTTTTTTTGAGGATTAAGCTTTGCTATTTCAAGAGCCTCCAGTCCTGAAAATACAATCCTGACATCGGCACCTTCCTCATTCATTTTCTCAAGAGATGAAACTGATCCCGGAACTCTTATAAGGTCCCCGAAGGTTGTTATTATAACATTATCCATCTTTGAGTAGGCTATTGCCCTGTCGATGAAATCAGTGCCCGTAACACATACAGGACAGCCGGGACCTGAAATAAGTTTAATGTTCTGAGGCAGCAAGTCGGGAATACCAAACCGGTGTATTGCTGCAGTATGCCCCCCGCATACTTCCATAAAGGTGTAATCACGGTTCACTGATTCAGTTATCCTGCCCGCCAGCTTACTGATCAATTCCCTGTCTCGGTATTCGTCAATGTACTTCATGGTCATTTATTCAGGGCATCATCCATTTCACGAAGGATCTTTAAAGTGTCAGCCGCCTCCTGCCCGCTTATCTTCTGAATTGCAAATCCGGCATGGAGAAGAATATAATCTCCGATCTTTGCATCTTTTATCATATGCAAGCCTGCTTTAAACAGGCTTCCCCCAACAGAAACTTCTGCCATGTTACCATCAATTGATACTATTTTCGCAGGAATACTTAAGCACATTATCTTATTGTTTTTGAAGCAATTACCAGCTGGCCAAGTGATATTCCTCCATCATTGGCCGGAACAAAATGATTTGTAAAGGTCTTAAACTTGTTCCGGGTTAAAAGGTATAAAGATTTCTCCAGAAGATATTTATTCTGGAAGACCCCGCCTGAAAGAATAACCTTATTAAGCGATGTTTCTTTTCTTATCTGCATGGAAACCTCAAGAATTACCCTGGCAATTGTGTTATGGAATTTTGCAGAAATTACCGAAGCTGTCTGACGGTTAAGATCTGCAATAATTGCCTGTAATGTAGTTGAAAAATCAATTGTCTTATTTACCCGGAACGGATATAATTCATCCGTTTCATCATTGATTGCTGACTCGAGCCGCATCGGGGCTTCAGAATCGAACCTGGCCGTTATACAGAGACCAAGGATTGCTGATACTGCATCAAACAGACGGCCGGCTCCTGAAGAGAGCGGTGTATTTATTTTTTTATCAAGAGCCTCTCTTATCATTCTCAACTTTCCCTTTTCAACCATTCTGAAGAGCGGCAGGGAATCATAATCAAAATCACTTCCAAAATACTTATAAAGATAAGAGAAGGCCATCCTCCAGGATTCTTCAATGGCTTTGTCGCCTCCGGGCAATGGTACATAATCAAAATTTGCAAACCTTTTAAAATCCCTCAGACCAGCGATCAGGAACTCTCCTCCCCATATGTTTCCGTCTGTTCCGTAACCTGTCCCGTCGAAGCTCACCCCTATTACCTCTTCATCAATCCCGTTTTCAGCCATGCATGAAACAACATGGGCATGATGATGCTGTACTCTTACTAATGGTATTTTCAGATCTTTTTCAAGTTCTTCAGCATATCTTGTAGATAAATAATCGGGATGAAGATCACACGCGATGCATTTAGGTTTAAACCTGAAGAGCTTTGAAAACCTGCCAACAGACTCGATCAAAAAATCATATGTTGCCTGATTTTTGAGATCGCCGATATATTGGCTTATCACAGCCTGATTTTCCTTGCCGATACAAAAGCTGTTTTTCTGTTCTGCACCCAGCGCAAGTATACCTTCAACGTTGAATTTAAGATCAACCGGTCGCGGCACAAATCCTCTTGAACGACGTATCAGTGAAACCTTTTTGTCAATAAACCTGATTACTGAATCATCTGTCCTGTTAATTATCTGGCGGTTATAACTCACAAGCGAATCAGCAATACGCATAAGCTGTTTTTCCGCCTCCGCATCGTTGATAATAATAGGTTCATCGGAAATATTCCCGCTGGTAAGAACTATAGCAGGAGTCTCAAGAACTTTAAACAGCATATAATGTACGGGCATATAAGGCAGCATTGCACCAATAGTATTTAATCCGTCGCTTACAGCTGCTGCCAATTCTTTTTTCTGTTTCAGGATCAATATTGGTCTGCGCCATGATGTGAGTTCTTTTTCCTCGGCATCATCTATAAAACAGTATTCTCCGGCTGCGAGGAGGTCTCTGAACATCACGGCAAAGGGTTTTGCATCATGATGCTTCTTATTTCTCAGCTCACTTACAGCGCTGTTATTCAGAGCGTCACACATCAGGTGGTAGCCACCAAGACCTTTTATGGCAACTTTTCTGCCGGAGGTTACCTGACTGGATATCTCCCTGATAATCTCGTCAATCCTGCTGAGCTTTTTACTGCGGTCTGAATATTTATATACAGGTCCGCATGAATTACAGGCAATGGGCTGGGCATGAAAGCGGCGATCAAGAATATCGTTATATTCCGATTTACAATTCGGGCACATCCTGAAGCTTTTCATGGTTGTCCCGGGACGATCATATGGCAATCGCCCAATGATTGTGAATCGGGGACCACAGTTGGTGCAGTTTATAAAAGGGTAATCAATCCTTGCAGGATCTTTTTCCATATCCTCCAGGCATTCGGCACAAACAGCAATATCAGGGCTTACCTCAGTAATCTGATTATCAATAGTTTTGCTCGCTGTAATTTGGAAGCAGTCATACCCATTGATCATCACCTGATTTATCTCTATCGATTTTATCTGTGATGCAGGAGGAGCCAGCTGAAGTATGTCATTACTGAACCTGTCTATCGATTTAGAATCACCCTCTACAGTAACCGTAACTCCGTCGGATCTGTTATCAACCTCTCCGGATAGTCCATGTTTTACAGCCATTCTGTAAATAAAAGGGCGGAATCCTACCCCCTGAACCAGACCTCTGATCAGTATTTCATATCCTTGTATAATAGCTCAAGGTTTTTAAAGTCGTCATTCATTAACAGCTTGTGAACATAGCTGTTTTTTGTATTATATATTGTGATTTTTTTCATATAAAATCATATTGTTTTTTTTATTTTACAAGATAAATATTTCTTTTTTAAATAAAATATATTTATAATTAGCTTATTCATTGATATTTAAAAATATGTTGATTTTTATCATAATAAAATCAAATAGATTTTTATAGATTTATAAAATGTAGATTTTAATTTTATATGTGAATCTTCTCACATAAATGCAGTATAAAAGCATAGGAAAGGCAGAGTGGGACAAAGCTCTGGAAAGATTGTTATCGTCCCATACCATTTTTGCAAATGTCAGTAACGATTTTGGTCAGGATTATGAATTGATAGACCAGGCTGACATACCAAGGATAACCTATAACAAACCCAAACCTGCTACATCGCTAAAAAACATTTTCCTTCCTGCTAAGGAGAATGTAACCACTGATAAAGCCGCCAGCAAACCCCGGATCATTATTGGTGCACCTAATTGTGATATTGAAGGATTATCAATTCTTGACGAGATCTATCTGGATAAAGACTTCACTGACACTTTCTATAAAAAAAAGAGAGAAAACACCCTGCTTATCTCTTCCGATTGCTTTGGAATCCAGGAACATTGTCATTGTCTTTCATATAATATTAAGCCATATTCAGTGAGCAAATGTGATCTGGCTGTTATTAATTTGAATGGAACGATAATCTTCAGGGT
>CAZKWD010000029.1:0-1413 GCA_964556175.1 uncultured Rikenellaceae bacterium | reverse complement strand
TGAGCAAATGTGATCTGGCTGTTATTAATTTGAATGGAACGATAATCTTCAGGGTGATATCAGAAAAAGGTGAGAAATTCCTGAATACTATACCTGAAGTCTCTTCATGTGATGATAAAAGTCTTCATGAAGCAATAGAAAAAGAACAGCATGCAACCGAAGCTCTTCTTACCGAAGCAAATAAAGGTCTACCCGACTATCAAACGACTGGTAAAATTGTTGCTGGAGCCAAAGAAGAAATATGGGAAAAATACTCGGCTCAGTGTGTTTCCTGCGGTGCCTGTGCAACTATATGCCCTACCTGCACTTGTTTCCTTCTTATAGACAAGCCCGGATTTGAAAAGGTAAAACAGCTTGACGCCTGTCAGTATCCAGGCTTTGAAAAAGTGGCCGGCGGTGAAGATGCACTTTTCGAGCTTCCCGACCGCTTCAGGAACAGATATATGTGCAAGTATGTATGGAAACCGTTGAAATTCAATTCTCTTGCATGCACAGGATGCGGAAGATGTATCGAAGCCTGTATCGGGAAGATAAATAAAAATGAACTTTTCATGGAACTCTCATGATAAAATGAATGGGACACAATAATAATATATATAAACCCTTAAGAGCCAAATTAACCGAAGTGATTGCCGAATCGTCGGTAATAAAAACATTTGTGCTTGAACCTGAAGAAGAGTTTACATTTGAGACAGGACAATTTATAGAATTATCAGTTGATGGCATAGGTGAAGCACCTTTTACTCCCTCATCATCACCATTGGTGAAAGACAAGATTGAAGTAACGGTAATGAAAACAGGGTATGTAACAGAATATATGCATGCATTGGAACCTGGTTCATTTATGGGCATAAGGGGACCTTATGGCAGAGGATATCCTGTAGAGAAATTCCACGGAAAAGAGGTTCTTATCCTTGGCGGCGGTTGTGGACTGGCTCCGATAAGATCACTTCTTTATACACTGGAAAGTATTACCGACAAACTTAAAAAAGTCATATTATGTTACGGGGCAAAAACACCCTCGGACTGTGTTTACAAACCTCTCTTCTCAAGGCTTAATAAAATTGAGAAATTTGAAACGCACAGAACAGTAGACAAGCCTGACAAAGAATGGAATGAATCTGTGGGTGTGGTAACAAGCCTGCTCAATAAGATAGATATCAATATAAAAGAGTCGGTGGCTGTTGTTTGTGGCCCGCCCATTATGATGAAATTTGGTACTATTAGACTACTTGAAATGGGATACGATGACCGCCAGGTTTATCTTTCAATGGAAAGAAATATGTCATGCGGACTTGGAAAATGCGGACATTGTATGTTGGGTGAATATTTCGTATGTAAGGATGGACCCGTATTTACATATAGTGAGTTGAAAGATACACCTGATATTTGGAAATAGAATCCATTTTTAAT
>CAZKWD010000028.1:0-12311 GCA_964556175.1 uncultured Rikenellaceae bacterium | reverse complement strand
GCACAAGCGGAAAACCTGTCAGAGCACGGACGGTGAACCAGCTTCTTCTGGTTACCGATTATAAGACCAACGATCTTATTATAGCAGAAGGTCCTGCCGGAACCGGCAAGACATATACCTCTATTGCGTTATCTGTGAGGGCTTTAAAGGAGCGGGAGGTAAAAAAGATCGTCCTCACCAGACCGGCAGTTGAAGCTGGTGAAAGACTGGGATTTTTGCCCGGTGATATGAAGGAGAAGCTGGATCCCTATCTCCAGCCGCTCTATGATGCCCTGCATGATATGTTGCCCTATAAGAAGCTTGAAACATGGCTGGAGGACGGAACAATACAGATCACACCCATTGCTTTCATGAGGGGCAGGACTCTTGAAAATGCATTTGTAATACTTGATGAAGCACAGAATGCAACTATAAGCCAGCTGAAAATGTTCCTTACACGTATGGGTGTCAACTCAAAATTTATAATGACAGGAGATACAACCCAGATAGATCTTCCAAAAAGAAACGAATCGGGACTTCTCCAGGCTATGCGGATTTTGAAAGGGATTGAAGGAGTATCCATAATTAAATTTGACGAACGCGATATCGTACGGCATAAACTGGTGAAGAAGATCATTAAAGCATATGAACAGGAAGAAAATGCCCCCCAAACCCCTCCCGGCATTCAGTCGGGACAGGCTTTGAAAGGGGAATGAAAACAGAAAAAGAATAAAATAAATGGATAAGACAATTTTAACTACAGATTTCACATTTCCAGGGCAGAAAAGCATTTACAGAGGGAAGGTAAGAGATGTCTATAATATTGATGACAAATATCTTCTGATGATTGTTTCAGACAGGATATCTGCATTTGACGTGGTACTCCCGAGAGGCATTCCATATAAAGGTCAGGTGCTGAATCAGATTGCATCAAAGTTCCTTGATGCCACAAAAGATATTGTTCCGAACTGGAAAATCGCAACTCCCGATCCGAGTGCAAAATTCGGGCACAAATGTGATCCATATCCGGTCGAAATTATTGTAAGAGCGTATCTCACAGGCAGTTCCTGGAGAACTTACAAAGCAGGAGCAAGAGAAATTTGCGGCATTCCAATACCTGACGGTATGAGGGAACACCAGAAATTTCCGGAACCATTAATTACACCAACAACAAAAGCTGAACGCGGACATCATGATGAGGATATTTCAAGAGATGAGGTCATTGAGAGAGGACTTATTCCCGAAGACGAATATAACCTTATCGAAAAATATTCAATGGAGGTATTCATGAGAGGTTCTCAAATAGCAGCTGAACATGGCTTGATTCTTGTTGATACCAAGTATGAGTTCGGGAAAAAAGATGGGAAAATATATTTGATAGATGAAATAAATACCCCGGATTCTTCAAGGTATTTTTATGCCGACGAATACCAGGAAAGATTTGATAAGAATCTTCCTCAAAAACAGTTATCAAAAGAATTTGTAAGGGAATGGCTGATGTCACATGGATTCCAGGGTAAGAAGGACCAGAAAGTGCCCGAAATGACAGATGAATTTGTAAATCAGGTATCGGATAGATATATTGAACTGTACGAAAAAATAACAGGTGAGCATTTCATAAAAACTGATATATCGAATGTACATGACAGAATTGAAATGAATTGCAGGAAATTCCTTAAAACATTATAAGCATCCACGAGATGAATATTAGGGAGTATTATAAAACTCTACCCGTTCTGTTACTTTTTCTGGTAATCACGCTTCAGTCAGCAGCACAGGTTGTGGTCGAACGATCAAAGGACAAGGTAATTATTTCAGGAACAGCATATTACATGCACCAGGTAAAGAAGGGTGAAACAGCCTATTCAATTTCAAAGGCATATAAAATTACTGTTGAGGAGCTGACAAAGGAAAACCCCCCTGCGCTGTATGGTATAAATGAGGGACAACTGCTGAGAATACCTTACAGGGATGTCCCGGAAAGTCAACCGGAGCAAGTGGTGATAGTAAAAACACCCAGGGACGATTCAAAATATATATACCATACTCTTCAACCGGGTGAAACAGTATATGCTCTTTCAAAACTGTACGGTGTTTCTGAAAATGAAATAACTTCAGCAAATCCGGGAATAGATATAAACAAGCTTCCGGTAGGTGCTGAAATTGCCGTTCCACGAAGAGAATTCATGACAGGCAGGCATGAGTTGGAGGTACAGGAGAAAACTCCTGTATTCCATAAGGTGGTCAGGGGAGAATCGCTGTCATCAATAGCTGAACAGTACGGAGTTACACTCAGGGAGCTTAGAAGAGAGAACAGGAATATAAGGTTTCCTCAAGTAGGTGATTATATAAGGATACCGGTTATTGCAACACTGGGAACAGAGGCACCTGGCTTACTGTTAGCAGATAGCCTGGCATTTACTACTGAACCACATGAGTTATTGCCGGCACCATCAGCCTATACACCTGTCGACAACCTTAAAGGTTCCATGGATATTGCTGTATTGTTGCCTTTCTATCTTGAAGAGAATAATGTAAGAGAAGATATAGACTCCTCAAATATTGTGAGAGGTAAAAGAACCTACAAAACTATCAGCCGTCCTGATGAGTGGATCTATCAACGGAGTATAGGATTCATAGAAATGTATGAAGGTATTCTGCTGGCTGCGGACAAGCTCCGTGCCCACGGATTGGATCTGAATATTCATGTATTTGATATTAAGAGTGATACAATTGAAGTAACCAGACTAATCAATGAAAATAAATTATCAAACATGGATCTGATCATTGGTCCTGTTTATTCACATAACCTGGTTGCCGTCGCAGCATATGCCAGTAAACTTAGGATCCCGATCGTATCGCCGGTACCTCTTATTAATAATTCAGCACTTATTGACAATGCGTCTCTCTTCATGGCCAATTCATCTCTTGAAATAGCTCAAAATGCAATCGCAAGAAAGATAACAGAATACTACAACGACAATTTTGTTTTTATACATGCCGATACCTCGGGATCAGATCCGGGAATAAAATATTTCAAGGAAAGGATATTAAGCGAGCTTAGCAATCGCCTTCCATTTGAGGAGATCAAATTCAAGGAGTTCCTTTTTTACACCAGGTCGGTATTCAACAATGACTCTATTAACAGGCTTTCACAGGCACTTTCAGAGGATTATGGAAACGTAATTATCATAGCTTCTGAAAAGGATCCTGTAATAAGTGAATCATTGATGGATATCCATGCTCTCGCAAAGGACTATGAAATAAAGGTTTTCGGTTATCCTGCTATGCGGGCCCTTGATAATCTTGATCCGAAATACTTATTCGACCTCGACGTCCTGATATATACGCCATACTGGATTGATTATTCAAAACAGGATGTAAGGGATTTTACTTCCGATTTCAGGAAGAAATTCTATACAGAACCTGCAGAACTGAGTTACGCATGGCAAGGATATGACATTGCCTATTTTTTTATAAGCGGACTTGCAGTTCATGGGAGAAAATTTATTTCACATCCTGAGATTCATAATCCTGACCTCCTTCAAACAAGATTTGATTTTCGCCGAAAAACAACAAAAGACGGATTCGAGAACCAAAACCTGTTTCCTATCAGATATACAAATGATTATGAGATTATCCTGATAAGTGAATATGAACCTGTACAGGAATGATGAGAGTTGATAACTGAAGAATAAATTCCCGGTGTACTAATGTTAATAAAAATTAACAATCGGGAATATTTGAATCATAACCATTGTCTATATAACATAGAATAATGAGAGGATCCTATAAGCTGGCTGGCGATGATGAACTGGTTAAGGCTTCACTGGATGGCGATAAGCTGGCATTTGGAGAAATAGTGAACCGATACAGGAAAATGGTTGCACGGACAGTAAAAGGGATGCTCGGAGATTCAGTATACGCCGAAGATATCGGGCAGGAAGTTTTTATAAATCTTTACAACTCTTTACCTGGTTTCAGGGGCGAGGCAAAATTGTCAACATATATTCAGAGAATAGCGGTTAACCTTACTCTGAATGAGATTAAAAGAAGAAAACGGTTCTTTTCAATGTTTTCCCATAAGGGAAATGAAGAAATGAGTGAAGTTGAAATTGCAGATTCAGGAACGGAGGAAAAGGTGGAAGCAAAGGAAATTGTGAACAAAGCATTGTCGGGTCTGGATCCTAAATTCAGAATAATTGTGACAATGAGGCTGTTACAGGGTTATTCCACAAAGGAGACAGCTGAGATACTTAACCTTCCGCTGGGGACAGTACTTTCAAGGCTTTCAAGAGCCCAGGAACAATTAAGAGAAAAATTAAAAATGTTATGAACCCTTCCGAATTAAAGAAGATTATGATTCAATCCCTGGATCCGGGAACAGATACGGAGGAAATAGCCGCGAAACTGGATAACGAGAGTATCTCCTATGACTTTAGAGATGGATTTACTGAAAAGGTTACAACCAGGTTATTTTCGGAATCACTGATTGCAAATCATGATCTGGAATTCAGGAGAAACCTGAGCCTGGTCTTTTACCGAATCGCTATTACAGGAATTGCAGCAATTGTAATGTTGATGTTGTCGATATTTATTGCACAGGATTCGTTCTCATTCGATTCATTCCTGGGTCTGGGTGATTCCATCGATGAATCGATCGTATACCTTTTGACCGGAAATTAATATAAAACAACCATGAAAGCAAAACCAGTTTTATTAGTTATACTTACACTGCTCATCGGATTTATCCTGGGATGGCTGACCTCAACGCAGGTTCGGTTACACAAACTTAAACCTGTGAGATTGTATTTTTCAGAGGAGCATTTCAGAGAGGGATTCTATAAAACCATCCAGCCTGATGAGAAGCAGAAAGCTGAAATAGAAAAGATCCTCGATAAATATGCCAGGCTGAATAGCGACTTCCAGGCAGACTTCAGAAAGGAGTTTGAATTAAATATAAAAGCTTTAAGGAAAGAGCTCGATTCAAAGCTCACAAAAGAACAGCTCGCAAGACTGAAGGAAATGGATGAACAGCGCCAGGAGATGATAAGGCATAACAGAAGAAACAGAGATGATTCTACCTTTACCCGGAGACAGGGACCGGAAGATTACAGGGATTCACAGAAAAGGCCATACCATAGAGATATGCAGCAGGGACCTCCTCCCGGACCGCCGCTGCCACTACCTGATACCGTCGATTTATTCGATGATAAATAACAGGTAATCAAGCAGTATAGGGAGATCGTCAGGATTTACACCCAGCGTGGTAAGCAGACTCCTGTCCTCTGCGAAAAAAACCAGGAACTGATCTTTCGATATTTCACCACTGACAATGCTCTGCCGGTACAGATCAATGGCCTCTTTTTTCCTGTCGCGGCATAATTCAAGATGACCCATATTGATCATATCATGAGCTTTCAGCTTATCGGTTGACAGCCTTTCATAATATTTCTCTGAATCATCAAACCTGCCCAGGGCAAAATAACAATATGCTATAGGTCTCAGTATCTTTATATTACCAGGATCGTTGTATTCAATTTTGAAATAATACTTCAGCGCTTTTTCGTATTCCTTAAGATCAAGGAAACAGTGTGCCGTCATTATTGTGGTATGAAGATTCCCGGGCTCCATTTCACCGGCCTGTATATAATATTCCAGGGCCTCTTCATTCCTGCCCAGCCTGCGCAGACACAATCCGATTTTCTTTAATGTCCATACTTTCCTGTTAATAAGTTCAGCCATCCTGTAATATTTGAGGGCTCCCTCGTAATCGGAATTCTGCTGGTAACAATAGCCTATCTTTTCGTACATCTCGGCATCATCAGGTTTTTCCTTTACACGCTTAAGGAATAAGGAAAGAGCATCATCATAGAAATCCTTGCTGAAGAAATAGTCTGCAAGGCCTGCTTCTGCTTCAGGAGCATTGCATGTAAGCCTGAAAAATTCCGAATTATAAATATCAAGCCTGCCTGTGAAAATATCTTCAAATTCCTGCCGGTAGGGTGAGAGTTTGAAGAACCTGTAAATATCCTGAAGATACTGTGTTACATTGGTTCTGAATTTCCTGTTCGGATCTGTAATTGAATCGGCATCATTCATCTGCTGTAATCCCTCAAGCTCCATCCGGAACACCTTAAGCATCATACTTTTCTGGGATGCAGGCAAATACTTGAGGTTAAGGATCAGGGAATACTTATCAGAATTACAAATAAATGGAGTCTGGTACATTGCCTCAGCAAGCTCATTTGTTCCGGGTCCCAGAACCTCATCCCTGAATATTTCATTAAGTACCTCATGGTCGGGATGAAATGGAACAAACCAGTTTTGAAAATCCTTGAAAAAGTCAAAATTCTTAAGATTGGAAAAGGCCGACATATAAACATCTGCTCCCTCCATCTGCAGATTTGTCAGCTCCTCCATGGTCTTGAATATCTCCTCCGAATCATTGAACATCTCCGACCAGTCGGGGTTTTTCTCATCATCTTTGTCTTTCGGCAGAATATTGTCAAGGTCCAGCTTCTCCTCAATCCTTGGCTTAAGCTTTGCTACCTGCGGCAAAATTTCATCATGAAGTTTCCTGCTGAGCTTCTCAGTCTCACGCGACCTGATTGTTTGTAATACAATTATCCGGCAATGTTCCCTGAAAGCGGGAGTCTTTGACATTTTACTGATTCTTGAGCTTATTTCAGGGTAGAGAAGGACTCTTCCGTTATAATAATGCAGGTTTAATATTAGTCCCGACAGTGCTCGCTCCATCACCTGCTCCTGTCCAGATTTATAAATATCCATAAGGTGAAGCAGCTTCTCCGACTGCCATGTCCTTAAAGAACTTAACGTGATTGCAGTAGTAAAGATGCTTGATTCGTACCATCTGAATTTTCCTGAATTAAGGATGATGTCAATAAGGCTCACTTCTGCCTCACCGTAATAATCTGTCAACCAGAGATGATTGAATATGTTCTTGATGAGCTGTTTATGCTTTTGTGAGATCTCCGATTCAGGATCGGGATTTATCTCATTGCTGAGCTTCAGCCATTCATCCAGCTCCGACTTAAACATCAGGTCATCAACGGTCTCAACTATAGTCTTTCCGCTCAGATTTTGTTCTTTCTCTGTCTGCTGCTTGATCCAGTAGGTGTTCCATCCTGAAAAATGTGACAATATGTCCTGTCTTACCCTGTCGGATAACTCAAGTATCGATTGAATAAGCTTAAGATATACCTTGTTACGCTCCGGATCATCGATGCCTTCTATAGTATAAGTAAGCATATTCCTGTAAGTCATAACCAGATTTTCATACTCATCACGAAGATTGCCGGAAGTAACCCCGGTAATCATATCTGACAGTATATCAAGGCTTTGCTTTATTTTTCTTTCTTTAACAAAAGAGCAAAGCCGTTTATGTTGTTGTATTGTTTTTTTAATTTCCATTTCTAACTCTACGGCAAAAGCTGAAATTAAAATTGCTGTAATTGTTAAATCGAAATGTTTATATGCAACAATCGGGCCGTAACAAATCCGCACCAGCACCCAGTACCAAGCAACATAATATAATTATCTGTTTCTCAATTGTTTGAATTCTGATCCCGGTTTCCATTCAGGGAAGAAATCTGAATTTGCAAGTTCATAACCGATGGTAAAAGCCAGGGCTGCGTCTTCAGCAATACCTTCGAAATTCCAGGTTTCAGGATCATAATTATCGGCAGCTCTGTGATACCTGTTTTCAATATAATCCTTTACATGTGCCGCTGCCCATTCCTTTCCATGTTCACGGCTCTCAGTGCTTCCCTTCGCATATAATGAGGGTACTCCTTTGGCTGCAAAGCTGAAATGATCCGATCTGAAATACATTCCGGTATGTACATCAGGATCTTTTGTGATATACCTGTCCTGTGCAGCGGCAGCAATTGCTGTAAGGCTGTCGAGATCAGATTGTCCGTAACCGGTTATTGTTACATCTTTCATACGGCCGATAGGCAGGATAGCATCGTTGTTTATGCAGGCTGCTGTTTTTTCCATAGGGATAGAAGGATAATCAGTGTAATAAGCTGACCCGAGAAGTCCCTGTTCTTCGGCTGTAGGGAAGAGCAGGATTATACTTCGCAGGGGTTTCTTCTTAAGAGCTGAAAATGCTTTCCCTATGGAGAGTTCCCATGCTAATGAAGATCCGTTATCAATAGCACCGTTATAAATTGAATCGCCTTTCTCTTTTTCGCCGATACCAAAGTGATCCCAGTGAGCTGTATAGATTATACATTCATCAGGATTTTCTGATCCTTTTAAAATGCCAGCAACATTTGGCGATTTATTATACCTGATACTATTAAGGATAGTCATCGAGATATTCAGTTTTAGCGGAAATCCTGTGAATCCTCTTTTACATGCTTCCAGCCTCAGGTTACTTACATTATAGCCGCAGCTTTCAAAAAGTGCATCAGCTGCATCAGATGAGAACCATCCGGTATACTGACAGAGCGACCTGTTCGAATCGGCAGATTGCAGATAGAAGGTAGGAGTGATTGAACTCTTGCGCGGAATATTGTATCCATAACCTGCACCTTCTGTCTCATGTATTATCATGATCCCGGCAGCACCCTGCCTGGCAGCCTCATCATATTTATAGGTCCACCTCCCGTAATATGTCATCTCCCTTCCCTTAAAGAGCAAAGTGTCACTGGTATATAAACCCGGATCATTAACAAGCACAACAACGGTTTTCCCTTTTACATCAAGGCCGGCATAATCATCCCATCCATATTCCGGGGCAACAATTCCGAAGCCTGCAAATATAATTTCGGAGTTATCAATCTCAATAACTTCCTTTAACTGGGGTGCGATGACAGTGACTTCATCAGGGACGTTGAAACTGATAACTTTATTTCCTGATTTTGTGATAGTTGCAATGCTAATGGATGAGTTGATCTCTGCCAATGGCACTTCCTGGAAATAGCTTCCGTTAAATGCAGGCTCAAAACCTATGAGTTCAAGCTGCTTCGCGAGATAGTCAATTGTAAGTGTTTCACCCTCAGTAAAAGGTGCCCTTCCCATTAAACTGTCGCTGCCAACTACAGAGAGATATTCCTCAAGGTCAACGGTACTGATACTTTTCAGAGCATTGTTGAAATCGGCCTTTTTTGATGTGCAGGCAGCAGGAACCAGCAGGATAATTAAATAAATGAATAATCTTTTCATCGTAGTAGTATTAGTAAAACAAACACAATTTAATGCAAAAAAATAATATGTTCAAAAAACCCTTATCAGGTTTTTGTACACTCGTTCTTATTCTTATTTTTACGAATCATTTAATTTTGCATTGATTAATTTAAAATACACCCTCATGAGTAAAATCAGTTTAGTAAAGATCTTCATGATCTTTCTTCTTTGTTTTTTATTTACAGACAATCAGACAATTGCACAGAGACCTATGCGAAATGCTAACCAGGTTGCTATACTTGGTTGGACCGATGACACTCATTACCTGATCCGCACCTTTGATGCAGACAGGAATCCTGTAATTCAGAATGTGAACATTAAAACAGGGAAAGGCAAAGTTGTTCCACCCTCAAAATCGGAGCGCGAAATTCTGGGCGAGTTACTGCCTGAGGGTGTTAAGTTGGAGATGAACGACATTATAAGCCCGGATAATAACAGTGTGGTTCTGATAAAGGAGAACGACCTGTTTTATTTTGAAAAGGGCGATATTGAGCTCCACCAGATCACTAATGACACACTGGAGGAAGTTAATGTGCGCTTTTCTCCTGATGGTTCAAAGATCGCATATACCAGGGAAAAGGATCTGTATGTTTATGATCTGATTAATGACAGGGAGATAAGGCTGACCACAGATGCTTCGGAAAGGATCTACAACGGTTATTCCTCATGGGTATATATGGAAGAAATTCTTGGAAGGTCAAGCCGCTATGCTGCTTTCTGGTGGTCGCCTGACGGCTCAAAGATCGCTTATCTGAGAACTGATGAAAGTGATGTGCCGATCTTTACTCTCAACAGACTTGATGAACCTGACGGGATCCACGGACTGCTGGAACAGGTACCTTATCCTAAAGCCGGAGATCCGAATCCGAAAGTCAAAATGGGAATTGCAGATATTTCAACTGCTAAAACTACCTGGGTTAAAACCGATTACACTGTTGATCAGTACATTGCATGGCCATTCTGGACACCCGACAGCAAAAAACTGGCGATACAGATTGTGAACCGCGACCAGAATGATTTGACAATAATACTTGCTGATCCTTCAACTGGCGATTACACAGATATCTATAATGAAACACGTAAAACATGGGTGGAATTTCGTGAGGATATTTATGTGATGAATAACGGAACCGGATTTATTATCAGGAGTTACAAAAACGACTGGGAGAATCTGTATTATTACGGATGGGACGGACGTCTCATAGCACAGCTGACTGATTTTGATTTCAGAGTGAACTCAATTATCAGGGTCGATGAAGACCCCGGGATGGTATATTTTACTGCAACAGGATCCGAATCAACTGATAATCATGCTTTCAGAGCAGGTCTTGATGGTAAATACCTGCTCCAGTTAACCGGTGGAGAAGGAAGTCATCGTGTAGACATTTCGCCAAAAGGAAGTTATTATACTGATACCTGGAGCAGCATTTCGAATCCGGGTTCCATAGACGGATATAATAAGAGTGCGAAGCTTTTAAAGGAGATTCATAGATTTGAACATCCTGACTACAACGCGGCTGAAGATTCGAAGGCTGAGATAGTTAAGATCATGACATCCGACGGATTATTTAATATGCCGGCTATCATAACATACCCGCTGAACTTCGATCCGTCAGATAAATACCCGGTTATATTTACCATCTATGGCGGACCCGATTCCAAAAATGTATATAACAGGTGGCAGGGAAATAATCCTTCATGGTACTCTCAAAATGGTATAATAACATTTACTGTGGACCACCGGGGTTCGGGGCAGTTTGGTAAAAAGGGACTTGATTACATGCATCGGTGTCTGGGTAAATGGGAAATCCTTGATTATGCTGATGCCGTGAAATGGCTTCTTGAAAAACCTTTTGTCGACGGAACAAGGATGGGGATCACCGGTAGTTCATACGGCGGATATATGACATGCCTGGCACTTACAAAAGGAGCCGATTACTGGACACATGGTTTTGCAGGTTCATCAGTTACCGATTACCGGCTTTATGATAATATTTACACCGAGCGGTATATGGATACGCCCCAGGACAATCCTGATGGTTACAAAGATGGTTCTGCCCTTACATGGGCAAGGAATTACAAGGGGAAACTCTATATGACACATGGTGATATGGACGATAATGTTCATATGCAGAATTCAATTTATCTCATATCAAGGCTTCAGGATGAAGGGAAAAGATTCCAGTTTATGTTGTACCCGAATGGCCGTCATGGATGGGGAGGTGCCAAAGCAATGCATTCACGGAATGAAGCTAATAATTTCTGGCTCGAAAACTTTTTTGGTTCTGCACCCTGAACAAAAAACCTTGAACTTTAAACTCTTAACCTTTTATATATGATTACAGGCATCCTGAAAGAAACAGGAACTGAAAAAAGGGTGGCAATGCTCCCGGGTGAGATCACGATGCTTAAAAAACCTGGAGTTGATGTTATCGTAGAAAGCAATGCGGGAGAAAATGCATTTGCATCTGATGAAGAGTACAAAAAAGCAGGTGCTGAGATTTCTTCCCGGAAGGATGTTTTTGCAAAAGCATCACTTGTTATTTCAGTTGACCATGTTCCGGAAGATGATCTTAAGTACTGCATGGAGGGACAGGTTCTCTGTTCCATTATTAATCCTGTGGAAAATGTACAGTGGCTTGATAAGGTACGTATACAGAAACTGACAGTACTCGCCCTGGAACTGATACCGAGAATAACAAGAGCCCAGGCGATGGATATCTTATCATCAATGGCGACTGTCTCAGGTTACAAAGCTGTTCTGCATGCGGCCTCATTATCTCCACGTTTTTTCCCCATGTTCATGTCGGCTGCAGGTACTATAAAACCATCACGTGTGCTTATACTGGGCGCCGGAGTAGCAGGGCTCCAGGCTATTGCTATTGCAAGAAAACTGGGAGCTGTTGTTGAGGTATTTGACGTCCGGGCAGCTGTAAAAGAGGAGGTAAAAAGCCTGGGAGGAAAATTCATAGAGGTTGAGGGTGCCAGGGAAGATGCCACTGCCGGAGGTTATGCTGTGGAACAATCGGATGACTTTAAGAAGAAACAACAGGAACTTATCCAGCAGAGAGCTGCAGCATCCGATGTAGTTATAGCCACAGCTCAGATACCGGGGA
>CAZKWD010000027.1:8928-12371 GCA_964556175.1 uncultured Rikenellaceae bacterium | reverse complement strand
GTACCATAAGCAGCAGTGAACTTAACAATATCAATCGGAGTCAGGTTTTCGCCTGGTTTTCCCCCGACTGTTCCCCTTATGCCCGAAATTGATTTTATTAATGTCATGCTATTCTTTTTCAGAACAACAAAGGTGCAAAAAATTCATTAAATCGTAAATTGACAAATAATTGTACCTTTGCAGCCTGATAAATCGGTGATATGAACCGCAGCAGAAAGGGAAAACAATACTACGCAAAATCCGAAAGGAAACCGGTAAAAGAAGAGCCCGAATTGATAAGGCTCAACAGGTTTATTGCCAACAGCGGGCTTTGTTCCCGCCGTGAAGCTGATGAGATTATCCATAAAGGACATATTTCCGTGAACGGGAAAAAGATTACTGACCTTGGAACAAAGGTCAGCCGCAAGGACGATGTAAGGTATAAAGGCAAAAAACTAACAGCAGAGAAGAAGGTATATATTCTTATGAATAAACCCAAAGGTTATGTTACAACTGTTGAGGATCCTCATGCTGAATTTACCGTTCTGGATCTGCTTGGGGATTCCTGCCCTGAAAGAGTATATCCTGTGGGGAGGTTGGATAAGTCAACTACCGGTGTTCTTCTTCTCACAAACGATGGAGATCTGACCGGTAAACTTACACATCCAAAGTATAACAGGAAGAAAATCTATCATGTTTTTCTTGACAAACCGGTTCAGAGAAACGACCTGTTCAGGCTAACAGAAGGGATAGAACTTGATGTTGAGCTTGTTATTGCTGATGCAGTGTCCTATGCTGATCCTGACGACAGGAGCCAGATCGGGATAGAGCTTCATTCAGGACAGAACAGAGTGGTAAGAAGAATGTTTGAATCCCTTGGATATAAGGTTAAAAAACTCGACAGGGTATATTTCGCCGGTCTGACAAAAAAGAACCTGCAGCGTGGAAAATGGAGATTTCTAACCTTGAAAGAGATCAATATGATCAAACGCGGCATCTATTAATTAATAACAATGAGTCACAGGGCAGGTTTTGTTAACATACTTGGGAATCCCAATGTCGGTAAATCGACTATCATGAATGCTCTTGTGGGAGAGAAGCTTTCAATAATAACATCGAAAGCCCAGACCACCCGCCACCGTATCATAGGCATAGTCAACGGGGATGATTTCCAGATTGTTTATTCTGACACACCGGGAATACTAAAGCCGCAATATAAGCTCCAGGCAGCAATGATGAGCTTTGTGAAAAGTGCCCTGGCTGATGCCGATATAATCCTTTATGTTACGGATGTTAAAGAGAATCCCTGCGCAGAAAAAGAATATACAGCAAAAATCAGGGAGTCGGGAATACCCATTATAACTGTCATAAATAAGATAGATCTGTCAAACCAGAAGGAGCTTGAAAGAATAACCGCTTCATGGATTGAGATCTTTCCGGATTCACCGGTAATACCTGTTTCGGCAATCAACAAATTCAACCTGGATACACTTTTAAATGCTGTCACCAGCATACTTCCGGAAGGAGAGCCCTTTTTTCCGAAAGACCAGATGACAGATAAACATGAGCGTTTCTTTGCATCAGAGATCCTGCGGGAAAAAATCCTGATGAATTATAAGAAAGAGATCCCCTATTCCGTTGAGATAGAAATAGAAAGCTTTAAAGAGGAGCCGGATATCATAAGGATCAGAGCGCTTATACATGTTGTCCGTGAAAGCCAGAAAGGGATCCTGATAGGTCATAGGGGTGCAATGCTTAAAAAAGTCGGTACAGAAGCAAGACATGACATGGAGGCGTTCTTTGGCAAAAAAATATTTCTTGAGTTGTTTGTGAAGGTTACAAAAGACTGGAGGGATAAGCCTTTAATGCTAAAAAGATTCGGATACCGGTAATCTGACATAAAAACGATGAGCAGGATAGTCGCTATAATAGGCAGGCCCAATGTTGGAAAATCAACATTGTTCAACAGACTTATCAAATCAAGAGAAGCTATCGTGGACGAGATAAGCGGTGTTACACGTGATCGCAACTACGGGATCTGCAACTGGAATGGTATCGATTTCTCAGTAATTGATACCGGTGGTTACGTTGAGAATTCTGATGATATTTTTGAGGAGGAGATCAACAAGCAGATTATTCTTGCAGTCGAAGAATCTGACCTTATTATGTTCATGGTAGATGTAACAACCGGAATTCACGAACTCGACATCTCGGTTGCCGGCCTGTTAAGAAAATCAGGGAAAAAGGTTTTCCTGATTGTAAATAAAGTTGATAATACAGCCAGACACCTTGAGGCGAGTGAATTTTATAATCTTGGCCTTGGTGATTATTTCCCTGTAAGTTCTATTAACGGCAGCGGTACGGGCGATCTTCTTGATGCTGTTGTAAAAGAACTCAAAGAAGAGTTCCCTGTAACTATGTATGACCTGCCCCGCATAGCTGTTGTGGGTCGTCCCAATGTGGGGAAATCATCACTCATTAATTCTTTTTTGGGGGAAGAAAGGAATATAGTAACCCCCTTGCCGGGGACAACCCGCGATTCAATTTTCACAAGATATAATAAATATAATCATAACTTCTTTCTCGTTGATACTGCGGGCTTAAGAAAAAAATCGAAGGTAAGTGAGAATATAGAGTTTTATTCGGTCATGAGAGCTGTCAGGGCGATAGAAAATTCAGATATCTGCCTTCTCATGATTGATGCCGAGAGGGGACTTGAAGCCCAGGACCTTAACATAATGTCGCTCATCCTTAAAAACAGTAAGGGGTTGATCATACTTGTTAATAAGTGGGATCTCATTGAAAAAGAAAGCAATACAGCAAAATTGTTCGAAAAGAAAATAAGAGAAAAAACAGCTCCCTTCACTGATTATCATATTCTTTTCATTTCAGCAATAAACAAACAAAGGATCCATAAGGTACTTGAAGTTATTGAAAGCGTTAACAGTAACCTGAAAAAGAAGATCTCTACACCGGAGCTTAATAAAGTTATGTTAGAAATAATAAGGAATAATCCTCCTCCTTCTCTGAAGGGTAAACATATCAGGATAAAATATGTAACCCAGCTTCCATCTGCCGTTCCCTCATTTGCCTTTTTCTGCAACCTGCCCCAGTATATAAAGGAATCCTACAGACGATTTATTGAAAACAGGCTAAGAGAGCGTTTTGAATTTACGGGTATACCTTTAAGAGTATATTTCAGAAAAAAATGAACATATTTGGTGTGGTTTTTGTGCATAAACAGAGTATTACCATGAAAATGATGAGAGCGATCAGGTGTCTTTTAATAATATTTATTGCCGCCATTTACGGATCATGCACAAAGATCCGGCAACTGCCGCCTGAACCATATATTGAATATAAAAAATTTTCTGTTTTTGATACAACGGATATCCTGGGTAATTACTGCAAGGGAGGAAAACTTAAGTTTTATTTTGAGGATGGAGACGGGAACGTGGGTCTCG
>CAZKWD010000027.1:0-8828 GCA_964556175.1 uncultured Rikenellaceae bacterium | reverse complement strand
TCAGCAATACAGTATCTACAAACGAGATCCCGCTTTCATTCAACGGAATATATTAACAATTTTTATTTACATCCTTAAACCTATCAGCAGGATATCATCCACCTGGTCATGTATTCCTTTCCATTCATCATAGAACTTGGTAATTACCTCTTTCTGGCCATCCATAGGCAGATCATTAACATCCTCAATAAGCTTCTTGAGCCTTGCAATTTTCATCTTTTTGCCGTCAGCTCCGCCAAACTGGTCGGGAAGACCATCTGAAAACATATAAATTGCATCTCCCTCGCTGAGATAATACTCCTGGTCGTCAAAATATTTTTCAATCACTGATTCTCCGCCAACTGATGATCTGTTACCTTTGATATAATATGATTCTCCTCCCATAACGATGATCACAGGACGCATTGCGGATGCGAATCTTATATGCCTTTTACCCGGGTTTATCTCACACACTACCAGGTCCATACCATCATTGGATACGCCAAGCTCAAGGTTCCTGTTAAGTGTTGCAAAAATCTGCTTGTCAAGCATGGTAAGCACTTCTGATGGCTTTGATATACCCTGCCGTGTAACAATATCCTGGAGAAGCGTTGATCCTATCATTGACATGAAGGCACCAGGCACACCATGACCTGTTGAATCGGCACAGACAAGTAAATGCCTCTCATTATCCAGTTTGTCGAACCAGTAGAAATCACCACTTACAATATCACGGGGACGGAAGAAGATAAATGCATCTTTAAATGATTCTTTCAGATTGTTATAATCAGGAAGGATACTTGTCTGAATTCTCTTTGCATAATTTATGCTGTCAGTTATTTCAATATTCTGGAGTTCAATCTCAGTCTTTTGCATCCTCACCACACTTGTTCTTGCTTCAAGCTCCTTCTCGAGATAGGCCTGGGTTTTTTTATGGGCTTTTTCCCTTTCCTTTATTATAAGAATGATAATACCTGTTAGTATAGCTATGGATGACAATAAAAAGTACCAGGTTCTCCAGAATGGTTTTTTAATGTTAATATCAAAAGTCACGGGTGTCTCCTGTGTCAGGCCGCTTTCATTCATTGAGACCAGATTGAACTGGTAGCGGCCATCACTCAGTGAATACTGCACTTCACGCTCTGTGGTGATTTTCGACCAATCCTCATCATAATTAACAAGCAATGTCTGATAATATACCTTTTCAGGATCACTGAAATTAATGCCGACATAGTTTACCCGCACATTATATCTCTTGCTGTAGGGAAGGGTAAATAACCTCTGAACCGGATACTCCACTTCATTTATCGTAATATAATTAATGTTATTCAGGGGCGCTGTATTTATCCTTCTGTCCCTGTGTCTGTCGTATACTATCAATCCCTGGGTTGTTCCTATGAGAACCTTCCCGTCAGGTGACTCATACATTCCGTCAGAATTACATACACCACCTTTGGCAAATTCAGTTCCATAGGTTCTCATTATCCCGTTGTCGCGATTATATCTTGAAAATCCTCTTTCATGTCCCACCCATATCCTGTTTACTGAATCAGTCAGTATACTGTAACAGTAGTTCGACATTAGCATATTCGACCGTGAAAATGATTTTACTGAATCACCGACAAATTCAAAAACTCCGTTCCCTTTTGTTGCCATCCACAGGTTCCCGTCCATAGTCTGACAGAATGATGAGATCTCATTCATTGTTGCACCGAATAAAATTGCTCCTTTTGTGCTTATTCCTGTTTCAGGATCGATAAAATACACCCTGTCCGATTTAGTTGCTACTGCTGCATTACCTTCCCTGGTAAGGTAGAGCTGATTAATATTGTTATGGGGTAAGCCATTATTAATTGTATACCTGCTTTTAACCGTCCCTGTACTCCTGTTAAGAATAATAATCCCATTGAGAGTTCCCAGCCAGACATATTTTTTATCAACCAGTATATCTTTTATATAATCCACTCCTGAATCGCCTGAACGGTAAAATTGTCTTATTGTACCGCCGGTATTTCTTATAAAAAGACCTTCTCCCTCTGTGCCGGCCCAGATATTGCCATCATTATCAACAAAATACGATGAGATTTCACTTTTACCGGTTCTCTGTATCATATTGATAAATGATTTTATCCTGTTATTTTCAAGGTCAAACAGATAGAATCCGGCTGGCGTTCCCAAAAAATAATCCTTACCCAGTTTATTTACATAAATTATATTATTTGTTTCCGGAGTAAGGCCCGGGGAATAGAAGCTGAAAGCATAAGAATTAAGAAGGGAGAGTCCATCACCAAACAATCCGATCCAAAAATTACCTTCAATATCCTGGAATACTTTCCTGACATTGTTCCCCGGCAGGCCTGAAGTCTTATCGAAGAATACGGCAGATTCTATTGTTACATAATCCGGTGAAAGATTCATACGCAGCATTCCCGACTCATTGGTTGCAATCCAAAGGTAATTATCCGAATCCTCAATGATTGATTGTATGCTCAGATAATCAAGTTCGGGATTTCCATTGAAACGCGACAGGTTACCTCTGTTGCCGGATAATTCAAGACGGAAAAGTCCGTTGCCGTTTGTACCAACCAGGTAGGTGTCTTTGTTTTTAAGTTTAAATATTTCAAGAATATTGTAGTAATCAAATCCATCAATCTTATTAATCAGAGTTAAGTATTTTCCTTCAAACCGGTATAACTGTATATCTTCCTGTGTTCCAAGCAATATGTCCCCCGATTGTGTAAAGCATGCTGAAAAAAGGACCATGTTTCTGTCAATATCATAAGTCATTAAATCATTTTTGCTTAACGGATTTACCCGGCTTATTGACTGGCCCTGTGGTATAATATAAATATATCCGTCAGGTCCCTCAAGAAGGGCACTTATTGATCGTGTATTGGACAGTTTAAGATATTTTAGTTGGTTTCCATCTGAATAGAATACGGTTCCGTCGTTGCAGCCAAACCAGAGTGTGCCGTTTCTATCCTTCAGACTCGCTGTCGGATAACGACCTACAGCAGAATCCGGGAATATAACACTATAAAAATTGAATCCGTCGAATTTGGCCAGTCCGCTGCCTGTGCCTATCCACAGATAACCATTGTTATCCTGGTTAATTGTATAAATAAATGTATTTGGAATATTGCTTTCGACTCCATAGTTTTTGAAACTATATGTCTGACCATTGGCCAGGTATGAAAAGAGTACAAAGCACCCTATGGTAATTAATATTCCCCTTTTTGATCTGAACCTCATGCTGACTTCAGTTTTTATTTAGGCTTTGCTTTTCTGACTTGAATACTTGTTTGGTAAACGGGAACTCCTCCAATTGGAGAGCTGAAGAACTGCAAAGCATCACCTCTCTGGTTTTCAAGAGTAACCACCACATTATTGTTTTTAACCAGTTCCCCCTGCCTCTTATGAAACTGAAAATCGAGGGAAGATCCCACTTCAGGGGGTTCAATGGGTATCCTGGATTCAGCCCAGTCATCTTCACTGGAAATCGGTGCATCAATTCCCTGTTTATATCTTGAAACAACAAGAATGTTGCCATCACTATCCCAGTCGAAATTCCTCAGCCTTATATATATCACTCCTGTATCAACATATGGATAGATATGTGCAACGCTTTTAAAATCATTCCACATTCTGAAAGTATATTCATAAGTAAATGCGTTGGCTCCTTCAATCGGTACATTATTCTCAGGATTGCGGCTCAGGAAATAACGGTAAAGGTTGCCGTCATCCCCCCTGATTCCTTCGCATACAATTTTAAAGATATATGAGTTCCACTTAGTGTTGAAATCGCCAGCTGTCGGGTTGAAAGGTCCGAAAGAAAAATATTTGTTGTCATACCTTGGCTCATCGCCAAAAACTCTGGATGCCAGCATGTTGCCTCCTTTATAATCGAGCCCGTTATCTAATCCTTTTGATTCCTCGTTTCTATCCGGATCGACTCCCTGGCCCCCATAGACAGAAAAGAGGGTTCTTGTGTTGAAATCACCCTGTATTTCATCATGTTCTCCCCCAACATCGGGATCAAATATCCTTATATAAAACTGCTGGTTAAAATCCCTTGGTATGGCAAAAAAGAAAACCTGGTAAAAATCATCATCGCCCCATGATGTTTCACCTTCCTTCCCGAAAGTCACAAGGAATGTAATATTTTCATCTCTGCCGGGAACTTCCTGCCCAGGCATGTCCGTCCACTGAAGAAACCCCGACAGGCTGAGAGATAATAATATAGTATATATTGTTCTTTTCAATTTCATAAAACCGCAAAATTACTATTTTCATTGTCAGGGCTGGCCTGTTATGGTAATAATTTTACAAACACACGCTTCCCTGACAATTCCTCCCGGATCCGGTTCAGTTGATACTATCAGCTGAATAGTATAGGTGCCGGGTCTGGTATATGTCTTATCAACTTCCTTGCCAATTGCAATTGTCTCATCATCAAAATTCCAGTAATACCTGTCGATATTCCACCCGGGCAGGTTTGTATTTTCGGCACTGAACCTGATTTTCTGTCCGGTGGTTCCCTGGTCTGGTGATGAAATATATGGTTGTTCAATATCTGTTATTTCCAGGCTATATGTTTTTTCATTATACATTACCTCTTTGGTAACAAGGTTTACCACATCAAGTTGTATAAGGTACCTTCCGGGGCCTGGATAGCAGTGCTCTACTATGGAACCCGTGCCCTTGGTTCCATCACCGAATTTCCATTCATACCGGAATGGCAGTGTATCCCATTTCACCGCATTTTCTTCAAGGAATTCGTAGCAATAATTGTTTTCAACCAGGGTGTCACAGGATGTTTTCCGTATGATCGTTGATGAAAACCTGTAAATATCATCACTCCTGCCCCTGTTTGATGAGAAATAGCCTGTTTGCATGGCTTCATCAGCCACAAAAGCAAAATCATCATACTGGGAATTAATAGGTTCCGGCACAATGGAAGGGATTTCCCAGCTTCCCAGAGTCAGCATGGTGTAATATACATCCAGTTTCCCCCTTCCCCCCGGTCTGTCTGATGAAAAATATAATCTCCCGGAAGAATGCATGAAAGGATAATTCTCAGAATCAGGTGAATTGACTTTGGGTCCGAGGTTTTCAGGAGCACTCCACTGATCGTTGATCCATTCGCACCAATAAATATCCGACCCCCCCTGTCCGCCAGGCATGTCAGAGGCAAAAAAGAGATATTTACCATCGTCGCTCAATGAGGGATGTCCGACTTCATACTGTGTGCTGTTGTAAGGGAAGGGCCGCATGGAAAGAATATCTGTTCCTGACAGCTCTCCTATAAAGATGCCAAGGTGATTTTTAAAATTCTTTCCCCTTGCTATTTTTCCTGTTTCCACCTCGCTTGTGAAATAGACTGTTTTGCCGTCGGGAGAAAAACATAAGGGTCCGCTGTTAAAGAGAGTGCTTCTTTCGCTGTTGATTTCTTTTGGTTTTTCCCATCGGTCACTGTCCCTGCGTTCTGTAATATAAAGGTTATAAAGCCGCCTGCCCTCAAATGTCTTCCGGTCCCTGAAGGCGCTGAAGCGCCTGTCGGAGCAAAATACAATTCCGTCCTGTACTATTACCGGTGATATTTCGCTGAAGACTCCTGTATTAAACGGCATTCTTGAGACCTTGTAAACTGAAGGCTGTTGTGCCCTGAGGGTGGAAGGGGACATGACAAGAGTTAAAACGATGATATACAGGTTCTTCCTTAACATAGGACTAAAAATATCTTGGATTTGCCGCACTCACTTTATATCCGAATTCATATCTTAGAATAAATTCACTTGATCCTTTTGAATAATTATTCATCCTGCCTATCGGGTAATCATATGATAAACCGATCATTAACTGTGGTGTAGGCTGCACCTGAAGCAACCCGACAATAACTTCCTCAGATGTTCTCCACGATGCGCCAATCCACACCAGGTCAGCGATAATAAAGTTACCGTTAATATCAAGCTGGTTAAGCTTTTTCGTTTCCTGTAATGAGTAATCCACCAGTACTGATGGTTTAAATTTTAAGGCCTGCGAGAATGTTATAAGACCTCCTGCAGAAAATATTATATCATACTCATTGAAGGAATGATAAGCTTGTGTTGATCCCTGGTCAGTTCTTTTATAGCTCAGGAAAGAGGGAACAGAGAAACCTGCAAATAACCTATTGCTGAAATAATAGACACCAGCGCCAACATTGGGAAGGATATAAGGTTTTTCATCAGTCGTAAAGACCGGATCTCCCATGTTTGTAAGCAATAAACCGGTATAATCGGTATTAGACATATCTACACCCGCCTTAAGCCCGAATGAGAGCTTTCCATTCCCCACTATGACATGATAAGCATAAACAGCATAAACACTTGTTGATTTGGTAACACCAAACTGCATGAACTGAGCTTTTAGGCCTAGGGCCACCCTGTCGTTTTTCATCGGTGAATGTAATGAAACAGACTGCAGTACAGGTGCTCCCGGTGTTCCCATCCATTGCATCCTGTACGATAAAACCGCACTCAGAGCCTCACGCGAACCTGCATAGGCGGGATTTATCATCAATCCGTTATGAAGATACTGACTGTATACAGGATAACCCAGGCTTATTCTGGCTGAATCAGGTACAGCCTGCCCATGTAATCCGCCGGGGATAAGAAAACACAATAAAACAAAAATATATTTCAGCCTGCCCATACTTTATCTAACGTAATAACCCAAAAGGTTTTCCGCTATACTATCTCAATATCTTTTAAGAATTATAAATCCGCTCTTTTTAAACACCTCGCCCGGAACCTCTACCGATGTTATCTTAAGCAGGTAATAATAGGTCCCTTCAGGCATTTCTATCCCGTCATTATTCCTGCCGTCCCAGTTTTTCCATTGGTTGCCGTTTTTGTTGGATGTCGTAAACACCTGATTTCCGGCACCATTCACAATAGTCAGCTCCGCAATCTGATATGCAGGGACCGAATCTGAACCTGACAGCTTTTTACGAAGATCTAACCCGCTGATAATAAATGTATTATTATAATTCTCCGGATCATTATTTGGTGAAAAACCTTCAGGAATCATAAGATCATAAACAGTCACATCTATCGTATCTTCAAGCATGCATTCACCATTGGTGACAACCCACTTGAAGGTGTTTTTTCCCATCGATATGTTCCTGACATTTGTAGAGTTTGCAGCATCAGGTTCAAAATCACCGGTACCGGCTATCACGCTCCACTTGCCTGTTTCGAAAGACTCGATGGGAGCCGCATTCAACTGCATTATATAATCGAACGAGAATAATGAGGTATCGTTCCCTGCATCTATATTGTTAATGCGGTTATAAAATGTTATGGTCACTAAGTCTTTATCTTTGCATTCCCAGTTGGTTTCTTCCCAGTAAAATTTATATGCAACATATGCTTCAGTAAATGATGAATCAATTTTTATGCTTGTCGCAGGATCATTGATATCTGACTCCAGTACCTGTGAAGGGAATGTCCATAAACCTGTTCCGTCGCTGGGAACAGCCGTAAGAGTATATTCAGGACCACAAACCTCATCATCAGGACCGGCCTCAGCTACCGGAACCCTGTAGACATCTGCCTTCCTTATCCCTGTCAGTGAGGTAGCGATACAGCCGTTATCATCCTCAACCGATACCAGTGAGTAGCTGAATGACGACATGGTTGCAGTTGCTTCAGGCACCCTGCTGATAACCGTACTTGAAGCTGAAATATTATCCATTGTGATATCTGTCGAATTCTCACTGTAAACAAGTTTCCAGGGTTGAGCACCTGTAAGAGTGACATTTAAAAGCACCTCCGATCCGTTGCATATTGTATCGGTATCCGAAGTTATCTCACCGGTTGGTAACGGATGTATACCGATCTCCAGTATCTCTGAAGTATCAGCACAACAATCATACGGACCTGAAAGAATGACACGTCTGTATTTTATCGGATCCATAAGTGCGGGCGGCGAATAGTACTGCTCATCACCTGCCTCTTCAGCAGCCGCCCAGTTAATTCCGTCATCGCTCTCTTCCCATATCCATGTGGGTGTTCCTCCTGCACCGCCTTTGAGGGCAGTGCCTGTAAGCTGTGCAGGAGTAGTACCGTAACAAATTGTCTGGTCACCTGAAATAACATTATCGGATATGTCAGGAAGCACAATAATTTCGATAGTATTGCTTTCAGAAAAACATTTCCCGGAAATGACTTTGCGTTTAAACCAGGTCGTGTCTGTCAATGCTTCAGGCTGATATTCAATATTATTTGCCCCTGATATATATGTAAATGTACTGTTATCCGTTGAAGAGTACCATTGATATGCATAATCTCCCGGTATTTCTGTTCCGCCGGTCGGCACACTCCCTTTGATTTTGTTCGGAACTGCTCCGCTGCAGACTGTTGTATCGCTTCCCGGTGCAGCAATAAATGATGCGATATTGTTTTCTATCGGCTTATGAACATTGATTACTAGTATGTTGCTCGTATCGGCGCATTTTGATGAATTGACTATTCTCCTGTACCACGTACTATCTGTCAGTGCAGGAGGTGAATATGGTGACATTGCAGTTCCCTGTGTTGTCCATGAAGCTGTTTTTGAACTGTCCTGCCACATATAGGAGTAGAGGCCTGATCCTGCTGTCGGTGTGGTTCCCGGGAAAGGGGGAGGTACTGTTCCTGAACAAATTGTCGTATCTTTTGAGATTGTATTATTTTCAATAGAATGGTACCTGGTCATAAGTATAGGCGAACTATTGCTTCTGCACACGCTGTCAGGTCCTGAAAAGACCACTCTCCTGTAATATCTTTGTTCAATGGTTGCAAATTCGAGTGTGTCAGGAGTATATG
>CAZKWD010000026.1:7750-12433 GCA_964556175.1 uncultured Rikenellaceae bacterium | reverse complement strand
AGGATAATGGATATTACTCCGCAAGTAATTGATGAGTCTGCGATGTTAAATACGGGTCTGAAAAAAATAAATGATTCACCGGGACGGAATGGCGACCAGTCGGGCCAATGGGTATTTATAACAGGGAAATAGAACATATCGACCACTTTCCCGTGAAGAAAGGAGGAATATCCGCCTCCAGGAGGGAACAGGACCGCCGGTTGAAGATAACTTTCACTGAAGATCATCCCGTAAAAAGCACTATCGATGATATTGCCTATTGCACCTGCAAAAATGACACTGACAGCCAGGATCAAACCAAGATTCACATTCTTTTTGATGATTGAGTAAAGGAACCACCCTATGGCGAAAATAGCAATGATCCTGAAAACACTGAGCACCAGCTTCCCTGGTTTTCCGCCCATTTCCATTCCGAAAGCCATTCCATTATTTTCAACAAAATGAAGCATTCCCCAGTTTCCGAAAAAATGGATCTCATCACCAAGCACCATATGCGTTTTGACCCATATCTTAAGGAACTGATCAGTAATAAGCAGGAGAGCAATCAGCAATATAGATTTTTTACCTGCCGACATTTGAATCATCTGCAATTTTTAAGCGGTGCAAAATAGCAAAAATTTCAATGACAATAAATAAAAAAAGGTGCCTGTATTCGACACCCTCATATAATAGGATAATTTATACTTATTCACAGGTAACATTAACCAGCTGGCTGTTCCAGCAGTGCCAGTTAGAGTCACCAAACCAGGGTGAACACTGAATCCTTCCATTGTAACTTACAGTGCTCCATTCCACATCAACATCCCAGAATATCTGGAAATTAGCGCTGTAGTAATGAATACTGTAGTAAGCATCAAGGGTATTGCTGGTTTTTCCGTATTCAATGTAACTGCCGTTAAAAGTATCTGTTTCACGATTATCATTAAGAGTTCTCACATAGGTATATTTAACTGTTCCCACAGAATTTCCGCTGCTTGTCCAGTCTATCTGAAGCACAGATTCCTGGTAGGTATAGCTATGGTTGAGGGTCCATTGTCCGCTGTTACCGTCAAGAGCAGAAGTACCCTCAAACCAGACAAATTCAGGATATCCACCGTTTCCTTCTCTGGTTACATACATCGTCCACAGCACATCCGATGCCCTTATTTGTCCTACAAGCCGTGCTTTATATGTAACAGAGAAAACACTTGCGGAATAATTCCATTCCCATGTATCTTCTTCGATCCATTCCGGAGTCTGATCAACGGCTAATTTAAATGCAGATACCGGGACTATCAATGTACTGGTGAGTATTGCTCTCCAGTATCCTGCAACTGTTGCTGCAAATTCCCAGTTGCTGTTTTCCACACCCTTATCAGAATAGAAAAGATCAACTGACTTTTTGCCTATCTCAAAATTACTGAAATCAATAATCATCGATTCCTCAATTGGCAAAGCAGGAGGATCTCCTTTCTTCTTCTTACAACTGGTTAGAAGTCCCGCCATAAGAACAGCCGACAATAATATTATGAGTGTCTTTTTCATATGTATGCTTATTTGGTTAACTAATAACGACAAAAATACACTAAAAGTTATATAATAAATAATATTTTTGTTTTAACTATTCTGCCTCGAAAAGTAGAATTGAACATTATTTTCTTCATTTTGTTTAATTACCAAAATCATGATAATGAAACAAAATAATTTTAAAAAAACCATTATTGCAGGGATTTCAATTGCATTTTTTTCTGCAATCACCCTGTCAGGACAAGTTAATGATTTAAAAAATTCAGATATGAAAAAAATTGACACGAAAGAATTCCCGGCATTGCCATATGCTTATGATGCACTTGAGCCGTATATAGATGCCAGGACTATGGAGATTCATTATGACAGGCACCACAGGGCATATTTCAATAATTTTGTCAATGCCATTAAAGGTACCGCAATGGAAAATACTCCCATTGAGCAGATATTTGCGGAAGCTTCAAAGGCCGGAGATGCAGTTAGAAACAATGGAGGAGGTTACTATAATCATGTGATCTACTGGGAAAATCTCGGAAAAAACGAATCAAAACCATCTGCTGAACTTTCAGCTGCAATTGACAAAACTTTTGGTTCATTCGATAAGTTCAGGGAGACGTTCAGCAATGCTGCCAAGACCCGCTTTGGAAGCGGCTGGGCATGGCTTTACCTTACTGCGGATAAGAACCTGGCTGCCGGAAGCACTCCCAACCAGGATAATCCATTGATGGATGTTTCACCGCTAAAAGGCATACCGCTTTTAACCATTGATGTATGGGAACACGCCTATTATCTTAAGTATCAGAACAAAAGACCCGATTATGTTGAAGCGTTCTGGAATGTTGTGAACTGGGATGTGGTGAATGAAAGGTACAGGAAGGCAATAGAATAATAGTATAGTAAGGGCGTTGTATGCAACGCCCTTACTACTTATATATACAAGTACCTCTTTATCTTCAGTGTTGCTGTTTTCTGGAAAGGCACAGGCTGAAGGACCACCTTGTTGATCCTGCTGAATTTGTTCACATGGGAGTTAACATAATCCTTAAGTTCGGCAAGTAATTCTTCCTTCTTCTCCTCAAATTTTTCGGCCATATCCTTTTTCAGGTGCTCATATTTCTTTTCAAGCTCCTCAATATTAAGATGAACAAGAGCAACCAGCTTGCCTTTCTGGTGGATCACAAGCGATTCAACAACATAACGGAAGTTATTGATAACCGATTCAATCTCTTCAGGATAAATATTTTCTCCGCTTGCGCCGATGATCATATTCTTAAGGCGCCCTTTTATGAAAAGATTATTGCCGGCATCAAGTATTCCCAGATCACCTGTCTTGAACCATCCATCAGGAGTAAGCACCTCAGATGTAAGCCCGGGTTCTTTATAGTAACCTTGCATAATATTCGGGCCTCGTGCCCATATCTCACCCTCTCCTGTTTTTTTATCGGGGTTGTTGACAATAAGCTCTATATCTTCAATAGCAGGTCCTGTTGATTCATATACTGTTTCCTTTGGGCTTGCCCCGGCAAGCAGCGGAGCTGTTTCAGTAAGTCCGTAACCTACTGCATAGGGAAATTTTGCTTCCATAAGAAATTTTTCCACGACCCTGTTCAGTTTTGCACCGCCTACACCAAAGAATTTAAGATGTCCTCCAAAGGTTTTCATTAATTTTTTACCTGCAACAGCATTAAGTTTCATCCTTATGAATGGAATTTTATACAGAAGCCTGAGTATTAATTTTTCATTGAAGGATGGAAGGATCTTATTGAAATATACCTTTTCAATTATCAGGGGAACGCTCAGCATTATTGTGGGTTTCACTGTTTCCAGAGCAGGCAGCAATACAGGCGGGGTGGGTGGTTTCCTGAGATAATAAACACACGCGCCATATATCATGGGAAGGATCAATCCCAGGGTGTTTTCATAGGTATGTGACAAAGGGAGCACCGATAAAAAACGGTCATTTTCATTTATAGGCTGTATCTTTCCGCCTTTTATAGCATTGAATGATATATTCTTATGTGTAAGCATCACTCCCTTGGAACGGCCTGTGGTTCCTGATGTGTAAATGATAGATGCAAGATCCTCTTCTTCAATTTCATATTTTATGGAAGGTAATGCATCGGGATCAAACCGGGGAATTTCCTTTATTGAGAAAATAATCGAGAAATCTTCAATAAGTATCCCTGTTTCAAGGGTTTCAGGCCGGGTGCCTTCAATTTTGGACAGTAATGAAGAAGATACAAAAGCTACCTTTGCTTCTGAATGTTCGAGAACATTACTAACCTCTGAAATCGAAAAATCAGGGAGAACAGGAACTGCAACAGCCCCCATGAATGTGACGGAGAAATATACAATCGACCAGTTTGGCATATTTGTGCTTATGACAGCAACACGGTCCCCGCGTTTAATACCAGCTTTCTCAAGAAATGCCATCAGCGCCCTTATTTTCTTTGCGGCTGCGGCATAGCTAATCGGTTCTTCCCCCACAAAGGAATATGCAAGGGAATTTCCATGCTTCTGCACTGTATTATCAAATAATGCAGGAAATGTGAGTTTAATCTTTTCTTCTTCCATCTGACCGGTTCTTTTGATTACAAAGTTCGCAAAAGTATTTAAAATAATAATAAAGATTGAATAATAAAGATTAATTATTATGTTAAAATCAAAGCATTATGATTCAGTGGCCATATAATCCGCCGGAATAACTAATTTTGGATATTGTTTTAAATTTTTAAGAATTATGAGCACGGTTATAAGGGTAACCAGTGAGTTCACTTTTGAAATGGCTCACGCACTGAAGGATTATGACGGTCCCTGCCGTAATGTGCACGGACATTCATACAAGTTGTTTGTAACACTGGCAGGAGTACCGGTTGATGACAGCCGTAATCCCAAAAACGGTATGGTGATCGATTTTACGGAACTTAAAAAAATAGTCCTTGATACGATAATTAATCAATTTGATCATTCCGTGGTTGTAAGCAGGGATTTTGACAGGGAGAAGCTGGAGGTGATCACAAAAGCGTTCGGGAATGCCGTGATTGTTGATTACCAGCCTACTTGCGAGAACCTTGTTGCTGATTTTGCAAAAAGGCTCAAAGAAGAGATTCCTGGCAGAGTGAAATTACACAGCCTGAAGCTTTTTGAAACAGCGAGATCGTATGCAGAGTGGTATGC
>CAZKWD010000026.1:0-7650 GCA_964556175.1 uncultured Rikenellaceae bacterium | reverse complement strand
TATGCATTGATATTCAGATCATATTATGCATTTATAAAGAATCCCAGGATAACCTCAAAGGGTCTCAACACTTCTGCTATTTTCGGATTCCTGCTCACTCTCGAAGAGGTTCTCAATAAACAAAAACCTACACACATAGCAGTAGTTTTTGATACTCCGGGGCCGACCTTCAGGCATGAGATGTTCAGTGATTATAAAGCCAACAGGGATGAAACTCCGGAAGACATTAGAAAGGCAGTTCCCTATATTAAAAAACTTCTTGAGGCATACCGGATATCAGTTATTGACTGTCCGGGATTTGAAGCTGACGATGTGATCGGCACGCTGGCAAAAAAAGCCACAGGAATGGGATTTAAAACCTATATGATGACTCCCGATAAAGATTTTGCACAGCTTGTTGATGAAAACACGCTCATGTTTAAACCCGCAAGAAGCGGAAATGAATCTATTCAGTGGGGTGTTGAGGATATAAAAAGGGAATTTTCCGTAGAGCGCCCGGAACAGGTTATTGATATTCTTGCCCTGATGGGTGATTCATCCGATAATATACCCGGAGCCCCGGGTGTGGGTCCTAAAACAGCCATGAAACTTATTTCGGATTATGGCTCCGTTGAGGAATTATTTAAAAACACCGATAAGCTTAAAGAAAGGCTGAAAGAAATAATTGAAAACAACAAAGAACAGATCGAGATATCAAAGAAATTGGCAACAATTGTTCTTAACGTCCCTGTTGAATTTGATGAGGAGAAGCTTGCTGCCACGACCCCGGATACGCAAAAGCTTAAAATGCTTTTTGATGAACTTGAGTTCAGGACGATAGCAGCAAGGTTACTGCCTGAGACCGGTTTACAGGAAAAATCAGAGGAAAAGAAGCGGGAACCGCTTACGAAAGAACCAGTACAGGCCTCCCTCTTCTCTCAAACGGGAGAGGACGCCGTCATAACTGCCAGATCAACGATTGACAATGTAAAACATAATTATGTTCTGGTTAATGATATGGAAGACCTGAAAAAGATTATCCGTCAGGCCGGAGAACAAAAGGAGTTTTGTTTCGATACGGAAACAACTGGCATCGATCCGCTTAATTCGGAAATCGTTGCTCTTGCATTATCATGGGGAAAAAGTACAGGATACCTTATTCATTTCCCTGAATCGAGACAGGAAACAGAAACAATGCTTGAAATAATAAAGCCACTTCTTGAAAACCGGAAAATATTGAAGATAGGTCAGAACATAAAATTTGATATCCAGGTTCTCGGTAATTACGGAATTGAAGTCTCCGGACCTCTGTTTGACACCATGATAGCACATTACCTGCTGGAACCGGATATGCGGCACAATATGAACCTCCTGTCGGAAATTTATCTCTCATACAGCCCGGTACATATTGAATCCCTGATCGGGGAAAAGGGACAATCACAGAAAAACATGCGGTCGGTGCCAACTGATCAGCTCACGGAATACGCTGTCGAGGATGCCGATGTCACTCTTCAACTTAAGAACATCTTTAAACCCAGGATAAAAGATGAGGGTCTGTCTGAACTGGCCTCCGGGATTGAAATGCCCCTGATAAATGTGCTGGCCGATATGGAAAGAAACGGAGTTATACTTAACGGCAAAGAGCTGAATGCCATAGCAGTAACTTTAAGGGATGATATAATCAGCCTCGAAAAAGAGATCTATTCACTTGCAGGAACAGAATTCAATATCTCTTCCCCAAAACAACTTGGTGATATACTATTTATCAGGCTCAAGCTGGATGATAAGGCAAGAGTTACAAAAACTAAACAGTTCGTTACCAGCGAAGAGATCCTGCAGCGGCTTACACATAAGCACCCTATTGTTGAAAAGGTGCTGGAATACAGAGGATTAAGAAAGTTATTATCGACCTATGTTGAAGCTCTTCCCAAACTGGTTGACAAAAAAACCGGAAGAATTCACACGTCATTCAACCAGGCTGTTGCTGCCACGGGAAGATTAAGCTCCAACAATCCGAACTTGCAGAATATCCCTATTAGGGAAGAACGGGGAAGAGAGATCAGAAAGGCTTTTATTCCGGAAGAAGGATATATTTTCTTCTCGGCCGATTATTCCCAGATTGAGCTCAGGCTGATGGCTCACCTCAGCAGGGATAAAAACATGATATCCGATTTTCTGTCGGGAAATGATATCCATGCGGCAACTGCATCAAAGATCTTCGGTGTTGACATTAACGATGTTACAAGGGAGATGAGAAGCAGGGCAAAAACAGCTAATTTCGGGATCATTTACGGCATATCATCCTTCGGTCTTTCGGAACGGCTTACAATAGGAAGGAAGGAGGCCAAAGAGCTTATCGACGGTTATTTCGCCTCTTACCCCGGAGTGAAGGCATACATGGATGAAAGTATAAAGGAGGCAAGGGAAAAGGGATATGTTACGACAATGTTTGGCCGGAGAAGATATGTACGTGATATCAACTCGCGGAACCAGGTAGTAAGGGGTAATGCCGAAAGGAATGCAATAAATGCACCAATACAGGGTGCTGCAGCCGACATTATCAAGATTGCAATGGTAAGGATACATGAAAAGCTTAAAGCCGGAAAATACAGGTCAAAAATGATCATTCAGGTTCATGATGAGCTTATTTTTGAGGTATCTGAGCCCGAGCTGGAGGGGATTAAGAAAATGGTTTTACATGAAATGTCCGACGCAGCCAGTCTCGAGGTACCTCTCAAGGTTGACTGGGGTACGGGAAGAAACTGGCTGGAGGCGCATTGATCATGAATATTACTGTCTATTTTTTCGGTATTCTTTCAGATGTAACTCAAACCAGCTTTAAATATTACAGCAATGTAGGTTCTCTGGATGACCTCAGGCTGAGGATTAAGGATGATTTTCCCGGTATAACGCACTATGAATACAGAGTATTGATAAACAGTGAGATTCCATATAATGATCCTGTGCTAAATGACGGAGATGAAGTAGCATTAGTGCCTCCTTTAACAGGAGACTGGAATAACGAAAAATGACAGAATTTTTATTGACTGTCTGTGTTTTCCCTGTTATTATCGTTCCTGGTAATAAGCGGGGAACCATTTTTTCCGCTTAGTATATGACTGTATAACTCTTTATTTTCGAGAATTTCAAGGGCTTTCTGGATTTGCTCATCCTTATTTATCCCCCATGCTATAGCTCCATGTTCGTAGAAATAACGGCTGACAATTTCTTCTTCAAGAAGTTCCGTTATCTCATTTCTGAACAATGTGAGGTCGTAATCAAGATCATGGACTATCTCCTTTTCAAGCCGTAAAAAGAGATCTTTATGAAGATCATAGTATTTTTCCTTCTTTGCATTGGTAATAAGCTGATTGACGGAGGCCTCAGTGTAAGTTCTGTAGTTGAATTTACGCCCAACCAGGAAATTACGGAAATCGTTATAATCTGTTTCAGTGAAACGGAACCTGGTAATTGAATCTATATCAGGATGTGCCCAGTAATATTGTGTGGCGAAATCGAAGATATAATTTCTCATGTATAGTTCTGTTGCTGCCTGGCTAAGGGGATCAGGATTTATTCCAACATCAGGAGTTATTCCTCCTCCGTCCCTGACTATTCTACCGTTTTTTGTTTTAAATTCGGAGATTAGCGAATCGGGAATTATTCCCACACTTCCATCTTCGTTGCGGTGTAAAAAATCAAGAGCCTGTATGCATCTTCCGCTTGGGATATAATATTTTGCGGTTGTCACCTTAAGTTGTGTATTATAGCTTAAAGGACGTGTTATCTGAACCAGCCCCTTACCGTATGAACGTTGTCCGACAATTACACCCCTGTCCAGATCCTGGATCGCCCCGGCTACTATTTCTGCAGCTGAGGCAGAACCCCTGTTTATAAGTACTGCCAGAGGTATATTTTCATCAACGGCAGCTTTTGTGGTTTTAGAAACTTCATCGAATTGTTTTACTTTACCTTTTGTGGAAACGACCTCATTACCGGGTCCAACGAAAAGATTAACGATTCCTACTGCTTCTTTAAGCAATCCTCCCGGGTTGCTCCTCAGATCAAGTATTATATTACTGGGATTATTCTCTTCCAGGGAGACAAGTGCATTCTTAACTTCCTGAACACAATCCTGTGTAAAATTGGTAAAGCGTATATAACCTGTCTTGTCATCGATCATTCCATAATATGGGACAGGAGGGATTATTATTCTTTCCCTTTTCGTCCGGAAGTCCGATTCTGTACCATTTCTTTCTATCGTAACAGTAATATCTGTACCGGGATTTCCCTTCAGTTTTTCACTCACCATCTCTGAGGAGAAGCCTTTCAGAGATACACCGTCAACTTTTTTTAGTATATCTCCCGCCTTTATACCGGCAATGTCGGCAGGAAAACCTTTGTATACCTCGCTTATTACCACATATTCACCCCCGCCCCGGATCAGGGATCCTATTCCACCATATTTTCCGGTTGTAAGAAAAGCAAATTCATCAGCTTCTGATTCCGGGTAATAAACAGTATATGGATCAAGAGTATTAAGCATATTATCGATTCCAGATTTAATGACCTTGTCTGGATCAATTTCGTCAACATAAAAGGCATTCAGCTCCCTGAAAAGAGAGAAAAAAATATCAAGGTTTTTTGCTATCCGGAAGTCACGAGACTCCTGCATAAACAGGAATCCGGTACTTATCCCTGCAAAAATCAGTATGCTGAACAGAATTATTATTCTTTTTGTTCTGGTTTCTTTCATTTGTTACTGTAACTTTATTCTGAACGGTGAAAATATAAAGAATATTCTTTAAAGAGTCTGGCAAAGAAATAATTAATACAACTTTAACATTTTCTGTTTATTTCTTTAATCATAATCTTAAATCTGTCAAATATTTCTATCATTTCTATCTCTATCGTCCGGTAATCTGAAATAACATCCTTTCTGTAGATAACAATAAATACGATCCGGATATTTTCTTTATCAAGAAGGTTATAGAGAATATGTTTATTTTTACGGTATGCCTCTCTCATCCTGCGTTTTAGCAGATTTCTTGTGACGGCGAGCCTGAATTTTTTTTTGGAGACAGTGAATGCAATCTGGGCCGGGAACGAAAGCGGCATGGGGCTTATGTCCCAGACCACCATAAAAAGGTCTGAATAAAAGACTCTTCCTTCATCGAAAAGCGAGCCAAGTATCTTTCGGCTACAGAGTCTCTCGGACTTATTAAATTTATCTCTTGCGGCGTTCATGAACGGAAACTGCCGTGGAAAACCAGTCCGGTTTTCGGCATGATTAACCCTGGTGATTATAGTAAATGATCTTACTTATGATTCCTGTTATGGTCCTTAAGGTAATTATCAAGAGCCATTGTCATTGAAGGAGCTTTCAAATTCGGTGCATGTATATCAAGTCTGAGTCCTTCTTGTTCTACGGCACAGGCTGTTGTTGGACCGAAAGCAGCAATTTTAATTTCTCCCTGGACAAAATCAGGAAAATTCTCTTTGAGCGATTTTATTCCCGAAGGACTGTAAAAAACAATTATGTCATATTGAAAGTCATTGATGTTGGAGAAATGACTACTGATTGTTTTATACAGAGTTCCTATCATATATTTGATGTTGTTCTTATCGAGAAGTTCAGGAATCTCTGCATTATGAGGGTCAGAAAGAGGTACAAAGAAATAATCCTCTTTGTGCTTACTGATTACATCAATGAGATCCTGGAATTTTGCTTTTCCGTGAAAGATCTTCCTCTTCCTGTAGATAATATATTTCTGCAGGTAAAATGCAACATTCTCTGTGACGCAGAAATATTTCATTGTGTCCGGGACCGTTATCCTCAGGTCATTGCAAACCCTGAAGAAGTGATCTATGCCGGTTTTGCTTGTGAATATTACGGCAGAGAAATCAAGAATATTGATTTTTTGCTGCCGGAAATCCTTTATGGAAACACCCTTAACCTGGATAAACGGTTTGAAGTCTATTTTAAGATTGTATTTTTTTGCCAGATCAAAATATGGAGATTTTACCTCCGAAGGTTCTGGCTGCGACACTAAGATCTTTCTTATTTTCAATGATTTACAGTTTTAGTTTAACTTTCTAGCAATCTCTCATTATTCTAAAACAGACCTGTAATGTATTTCATCAAAACCAGAACAGGTAAAAATTCCAGCGCACAAAGGTATAAAATCAAATAGAAAATTGAAATATTCTTCTTCATAAAAATCAAAAAGAACCGGAATATCCGAATTAGATAAGTGATTGCAAAAGAAAACAATCCTGCAAGAAACAATGATTTAACAGCAAAAAGGTTTGTGTATAATACAAGTATAACAAGGATGAATAGTATTACTGCAAGGTACCTGTATGAATTATATATTGTAATTATGTATTCGTTGAAAAGATCCTTTTCCCCGCTGATATTCCCGGTTATGAGACATAATAGATGACGGGAAGTAATTGCGGCGATTGTAATAACAAAGCAGATAAGCCAGAAAAGAATTCCCGGAATAACGTCCGGAATAAATTCATAGAAATCGGCAATACAGTATAAGAACAATCCTATATTAAGGAATGTGACCAGGTTTATGATCGTTGACTTCCAGTGAAACAGAACCTGTATATCACGTGAAGCAGGATCGCCGACTCCACGAAAGAGGAAAAACCTTTTCATCTCGTGGAACAATCTTTTATAAACAGTGCTGATAAAAATATATAGTACCGAAACAACCAATACCGCAAATATTAACCAGTCTTCATTCAGAGGCTGTCGGGGCAGCTCTTTACCTTCCCTGAGGTTTTGTATTAATGATTCAGCGGCTTTGGCTTCATGTATATTGTTCTTTTCAATAAAAACGAAAGGAAACATGTCTGAATACTGAACCCCGGGAGAAAGAATAAAATTTGCCGTATCGTAAAAGGTAATTGCGGGTCTTGTACCGTCAGATGTTGTATCCATCGGTTCGGGCACTCTGTTTACGGGCTGATAAAAAACGCCGACAGCCTCAACTGTATCGGAAACCGGGAGTGAATCGGCAGAAACATCAATATTCCGAGATAGAGTATCTGAAATATGTCTTACAGAATCCTGTTCAGAAGTGATCATGTCGCTCACCGGCAATTTCGGATAAAATATTATTTGCCAGGCGGCTTGCTCCGATCCTGAATAATGTATTATTGAGCCACTCTTCGCCCAGGCAATAACTCACAATATGATAATAAAGCAAAGCATCACCGGCAGTGACAATACCGCCAGCTGGCTTGAATCCTACCTTTATGCCTGTTTCGGAACAGAAGTCCGAAATTGCCCTGCACATAACAAAAGCCGTTTCGGGAGTTGCCGAGATGCTTACTTTTCCCGTTGAGGTTTTTATGAAATCAGCGCCGGCATCCATGGCAATCAGCGATGCCCTGAACATTTGTTCGTAACTTCCCAGTAGTCCTGATTCAATTATCACTTTGAGCAATCTGTCGCCAACAGCTTCCTTGATTTCCCGGATCTCATCAGCAACCTTGTCATAATCGTTCACCACGAAATACCCGAGCGGCATAACAATATCAATCTCGTCGGCGCCAGCCTCAATAGCCATTTTACATTCGGCAATCTTAATACTCCTGAAGGTCTGTGATGTTGGAAATGAACCTGCAACAGCTGCGATTTTTACATTTTTGACA
>CAZKWD010000025.1:0-12551 GCA_964556175.1 uncultured Rikenellaceae bacterium | reverse complement strand
TTTTTCCCAAATAATCTGAACCTCTTTATCGTCATTTCAGCCGATTGCATCCTGCCCCTCGCTTCATTTTCCTGTTTGTTCAGCTCTGCAAGTTCTTTCTCATTTTCGGCTATAATACTGATTTCCTGTTCAAGCTTGACAGTAACATCACCCAGGTATAGACGCCAGGCATCTTCAAGGGAATCAAGATACTGACTTATCTCACCGCTAACAACGATGACCGACGAGAGATCGGCGATCCATCCTCTTGTAAGTTCAATATGATTTAGTCCTGACAGAAGCTCTTTTAATTCAGTTCCCGGGTTATCAGTTACCTTCAGGAGCCATCCCTCGGGAATACTGAACCGGCAGCTTACTTCAGGCAGAGTGAGGTCACTGCGAAGGACATCTTCTGAAATCATCCCTGAATAAAATACCTTCAGGGCCTCCAGGACAGATGTTTTTCCCGATTCGTTCTGCCCGATGAGACAAGTAATATTATCGGGGGAAAGAGATTGCCACCCGGTATCGACAATTGAACGGAAGTTTCTGATCCTGAAAGCTGTAAGCTTTATCATAATGGGGGGAAATTATATCTGAAAACCAAGAACAAGAACATCATCTATCTGCTGCGTGTTTCCCTTCCAGTCGTTAAAGGTATTTTCGAGGATCTTTTTCTGTTTTGCCATCGGAATGCCTTTCATTGATGTTATCACTCTTTTCAGGTGTTTATATTTGAATTTTTTATCTGTCAGTTCACCAAACTGGTCAGCAAATCCGTCGGAGAAGAGATAAAAACTGTCTCCGGGTTGTATATCTATAATCTGGTTTGTAAATGGGTGTTCAACCAGCGGGGCAAGACCAATAGTCATTTTATCGGCCTTAAACTCGGTGAGCTCTCCTTTCCTCGTCCTTAACAGCGGCCTGTTTGCTCCCGAATACTGGAATTTGCCGGTATTGGTGTTGATGATACACAATCCGATATCTATACTGTCTTTTGCAACTGATCCTTTATCTGTCTGATGAAGGGCCTTCATCACTTTCTCCCTCATAAGGTTCAGCACCCTGTTGGCTTTGGGTTCACACTTTGACTGCATTATCTCATTAAGGAAACTGATGCCCAGTATGCTGAGCAGTGCACCCGGTACTCCATGTCCCGTGCAATCACCTGCTGCAATACATAAGCACTGTTTGTTGCTGAATGCATAATAAAAATCGCCGCTCACTATATCCCTCGGCATGAAAAGTACAAAATGTTCTTTCACCAGACCTTTCAGGTATCCGGGCTCAGGCATCAGGGCTTTCTGAATAATCCCGGCATATCTGAGGCTGGCCATATGATCATCAATTCCCTGGCTTTGTATCAGGGCAATTATATCAGGATTATGTTGAGCCTTAACTGTCATCACTCACCTTATATTGACTGGCAAAAGTTAAAGATACATTAATATTTATTTCATTACAACCAGCCATGCACCTTTACTGTCCCCTCCTCTCCAGGCAAACTACATTTTCGACATGATGTGTCTGGGGGAACATATCCACAGGCTGTACTTTTGTTACATTGTATTCTGATGAGAATAATGCTATATCACGAGCCTGGGTTGCAGGATTACAGCTTATATATACTATCCGCAGCGGTGCTGCTTTACGGATATTATTAACCACATCCTCATGCATTCCGGCCCGGGGCGGATCGGTTATGACAACATCAGGACGTCCGCTTTTTTCCATAATTCCATCCGACAATATTTGCTTTATATCTCCCGCAATAAACTCCGTATTCCTGATATTATTCACAGAGGAATTTAATGCGGCATCTTTTACAGCTTCTTCAATATATTCAATACCAATTACTTTACGAGCCTTTGATGCTAAAAAATTTGCTATTGTGCCTGTCCCTGTATAAAGGTCGTAGACAATCTCCTTCCCGGTCAATCCTGCCATTTCTGATGCAATACGGTATAACCTGAGAGCCTGGGTTGTATTGGTCTGGAAAAACGATTTGGGACCTATCCTGAATTTTAATCCATCCATTTCCTCGACAAGATGGTCCTGCCCCCTGAACAACACTGGTGTTTGATCAGAAAGAGAATCATTCCGTTTTGAATTGATAACATAAAACAGGGATGTAATACATGTAAATTCCGAAGCCAGATGATCAAGAAGCCTGTCTCTTCTCTCAGGTTCATCATGCAAGAAAACGACAATAACCATAAATTTACCGTCAATAGAATTACGGATCAGCAAATTCCTCAGAAAACCTGTCTGCTGGCGGGGATCAAAAAAACGCAGACAATTTTTATGGGCATACCTTCTGACTGAATCGCGTATGGCATTGGATGGTTCGGGCTGAAGATGACATTCCCTGATATCGAGAACCTTATCATACACACCCGGAATATGGAATCCCAGCGCATCCTCCTTTTCAAAATCGTGGTCGGAATTTATCTCTTCCACTGTGAGCCAACGTTTACTGGAAAATGAAAATTCCAGCTTGTTCCTGTATCTTAAAACCTCCTGTGATCCGCAAATAGGAGTTATCGCCGGCAGAGTTACTTTCCCGATCCGCGAAAGATTCTCTCCAACCTGTTTTTGTTTATAGTGCAGCTGAAGATCATACGGCAGGTGCTGCCATTTGCAGCCTCCGCATACGCCAAAATGCCTGCATACCGGAGTAACCCTGTCGGCCGAATATTCATGGAACCTGATAGTTCTACCCTCCATGTAATTTTTTCTTTTCCTGGTAATCTTTATGTCGACAACATCGCCCGGAATAAGCATCGGCACGAACACGACCTGGTTATCGACCCTGGCCAGGGCGTTACCCTCGGCACCAATATCAGTTATCATGATTTTTTCAAGGAGTGGCAGCTCTTTCTTTCTTCCCATTTTCCTGTTATTTACTTTTCCTGAAGGTCCAGGATGAACAGAAGACCTTCAATCATACAGGGTAACACCGCGTCATCATGATCGAGATCCGGGAAAATAACCATGGAACATATCTCCGTCGATGTACCGGCTTCTATCATTTCATCATACATTGTTTCAGTTGCTGTTACACTTACATGTGTATCACTTGAGCCGTGGACAAAAAGAACCGGTTTTTCAGAAATCCATGCTGCCACACTGTTATTTATAAGAGCCTCACGAACAGAGGAATAGTCGGGTGAGGATTCAAAGCCTTCAAGGAAATCCGCTTTAAAAAGATCAGTAATACGTGTCGTCAGATGCTCGTTTATTTCACTTGTAGAAAGTGTCCCGTTATAAAGTGAGCTGAGGTTCTCACAATATGGCTCCTTCATAATGTCGCATATCTGATTCGTAAACTGGTCATAATATGTATATGCATTTAATATGTATCCAAGATATGAAGGCATAGGATATTCATCAATGTTTAACATGCCAAGAAAAAGGTTCAGCATGTTATAGGGTCCTGCACCGCAAACACTGCCGGCAAGATTAAAATCGTCCGGATATTCAAGCTCCAATGCCTTATGAAGGGTCAGAGTTGCCCAGCCTCCCTGTGAATAACCAAGCAGATAATACTCATTTTTCAACTGTGTTCCGGGAAACTCCCATTCATAACTTTCATTAAGGGCATAGAGCATATCAACCACTGATCTGACTGTGGGTTCGGCAACAAGATATGGATGGGGTATCTGGCTTGATTTACCAAACCCCGGGTAATCGGGTATCGCAACGACAAATCCCATGGAAGCTAAATATTCTACTAGTTGATATGAGGGGCTTATAACATATTCCGACGGGGCATATTCATTGACGGTATTGGTGCCGTTCTGAAAACTAAGCACAGGGTACTCACCAGGGGTTACAGGAACACAGACCAGGCCCGAAGCTTCAATCTCCTCTCCGGCGATGGTTGTCCTGTAAACCATCTTATGCACATTCACATCGCTTTCGACAAATGGTTTAATATCGCTTAACCCGGGATACATCTGTATACCGGCATCAAGCATATTGTTAATGGATGTTGTTGAATAAGTTACAGCAAGTTCCTCTGATACAAAATAATTGTAGTAATGCTTATCATCATCCTTACGGCAGGAAGAGACGATGATAATTAATGAAGAAAAAAACAGTATTCCTCTTAAATAATGTTTGTTAATATTCATTGTCAAACTAGTATAATGAGGGTACACCTTTGTGTACCTTTGTGATATCCTTTATTAAAACTTTATCTTTCCTTTTTAAAATTATCTAAGTATATACAAAGATAATTTTTCCTGAGTAACCTTCGCTTCTATGGCTGGCATACTTTTTCTATATTTGCGTCAGTTTTATTCAGCATGGTTTCGGTTCAGAATCTCTCAGTATCATTTGGCAGCTTTGATCTGCTGACCGATATCTCGTTCCTCATCAATAATCAGGACCGCATAGGGCTTGCAGGAAAAAACGGCTCAGGGAAATCGACACTTCTTAATGTTATAGCCGGCTTGCAGAGCCCGACATCGGGAGTTATTGATAAATCGAAGGATGTCACTATCGGATATCTTCCCCAGCAGATGAAGGTTAATGACTCCACAACCGTATTGAATGAAGTCATTTCAGCATTTGCAGAGATTACCGGCCTTTCCGGTGAGATTGAACTCTGCAGCCGTGAAATTGCAGCAAGAAATGATTACGATTCAGCAGAATATCTCAAATTATGTGACCACCTGACAGTTATCGAGGAGAGATTCAGGATACTCGGCGGTAACAGCTATATGGCCGAAGCAGAAAAAACGCTTGCAGGGCTGGGATTTGAGAGACGCGATTTTGACCGGCCGACACGGGAACTCAGCGGCGGCTGGCGTATGAGGATCGAACTTGCCAGGGTCCTTCTTAAAAAACCATCTCTTTTTCTTCTCGATGAACCTACAAATCACCTTGATATTGAGTCAATTCAATGGCTCGAAAGCTTTCTGGCAAATTATCAGGGGGCAGTGGTACTTGTCTCGCACGACAGGGCATTCCTTGATAATGTGACAACCCGTACCTTAGAGATATCACTGGGCAATATCTATGATTACAGGGTGTCATGGTCGAAATATATTGAATTGAGGAAAGAGAGAAGGGAGCAGCAAATAGCCGCCTTCAGGAATCAACAGAAAATGATCGGTGATACAGAAAAATTCATTGAAAGGTTCCGCTACAAAGCCACCAAAGCTGTACAGGTACAGTCAAAGATCAAACAGCTGAAAAAAGTGGAGAGAATTGAAGTTGATGAAGAGGATAACAGCACTATTAACCTGAGGTTCCCTCCTTCACCCCGTTCAGGGACTACAGTCGTTGAAGCCCGGGAACTTTCAAAAAGCTTTGGTCATAATCATATTCTGAAAAAAATCGATTTCAAAATACACCGGGGTGAAAAAATTGCTTTCGTGGGAAGGAATGGTGAAGGCAAAACTACATTTTCGAGGATCATAATCGGAGAACTCTATCATGAAGGGTTCCTGAAAAGAGGCCATAATGTAAGGATTGGTTATTTCGCACAAAACCAGGATGAGCTGCTCGACGAAACAAAAACAGTATTTAAGACTATCGATGATGTTGCAAAAGGAGAGATAAGAACCAAAATGCGTAATATGCTGGGTGCCTTTCTTTTCAGGGGTGATGATATCGACAAGAAGGTGAAAGTGCTTTCAGGAGGGGAACGCTCCAGACTTGCCCTTGTGCGGCTCCTCCTTGAACCCCATAACCTGCTTGTGCTTGACGAACCGACAAATCATCTCGACATGCGGTCAAAGGATATTCTGAAACAGGCTCTGATAAACTATGATGGCACACTAATTGTTGTGTCACACGACAGGGATTTCCTGAACGGGATAGCAGAAAAAGTGTTCGAATTCAGGAATAATAAGATCACGGAAAACATTGGCGGCATATACGATTTCCTGAGAAAGAAAAAAATAGAGAGCCTGAGGGAAATTGAAAAGAAAGATTCCGGGAACAGAGAACCGGCAAACAGGGAGGCTTCATCAAATAAGCAGAAATATCTCGAAAAGAAGGAATATGAACGTTCCCTGAGAAAACTGAGAAAAAGGCTTGAAGAATCAGAAACAAAGATCGAAAGGCTGGAATCAGAAATGTCTGCGATTGACAAAATTCTGAGCCAGAGCGGCAGACCGGCTGAAGAGATGGATAAACTTTACATTAAGTACCAGGAGCTTCGTGAACATCATAATCAGGAAATGAACAGGTGGGAACAATATACTCATGATGTAGAAGTTTTCTTAAAAAACAACGGCTAAAATGGAACCACAGCAGATGGTGAAAAAATACCGGGTACATGTATATGAAACAGGTCCGGAAGGAAGAGTAAATCTATGGTCCCTGTTTAATTATATGCAGGATATTGCTTCGGACCATGCCGTAAAACTGGGATTCGGGAGAGACGATCTGATGAAGAGAAACCAATTCTGGGTTCTCTCGAGAATGTATGCCGTGATTCATGACCTGCCATTCTGGAACAATGAAATTGTGGTAAAAACATGGCCATGCGGCACAGAAAAGCTCTTCGCACTGAGAAATTATGAAATTAAATATCCCGATGAAAGAGAGGTTGCAGCAGCTTCATCATCATGGCTGATTATAGACCGTACAACAAAAAAAATACAAAGACCCGGCGATCTGCTTGCTCGATATATTTCTGATAATCAAGTAATTAAAACTGCCGCCAGACAGGCAGCAAAACTTCCAGAGGCTTCACCTGACGGACAAGTTACACCAATATCAAAAATAAGGGTAAGTGATCTCGATATAAACCTTCATACAAACAATGTCAACTATCTTAAATGGGTATGTGACACTTACGATCTGGATTTCACCTTAACCCATTTCCCATGTTCCGCAGAAATAAATTATCTTGCAGAATCAGTGTACGATGAAAAAATATTCATAAAAACATCGAAGGAAGAAGAGAGAAATACTTTTTTCAACCATTCAATTTTCCGTACAAATGATAACAAAGAATTATGCCGGGTAAGAATAGAATGGAAAGAAGAAAGCATTAAAAAATTCCCTCAGCAATGAATCTGAATAAAACATATATCCCCGGGATAATCCGCCTTATTGCACTATTTATAGTCTTACCGGCTCTTTTCATGTCCTGCAGGGCAACCAGGGTTCCTGTTGATTCAAAGGATCTTTCCTACCTGTATAACCCGACAAAAAACTCATTAAATCCGCTATACAACATCAGAAATGAATCTGACAATGAATCTATCCTGTCGGTTAAATTCTTTACCAGCGAACTCTATTTCTCAGAAGCAAATTCGCAGGGAATACCGCTTGCATCATTGCTTGTCACAGCAAAGCTTTTTACTACTGAACAAGGAAGGATTCTTGCAGATACACTAGCCCTGAATCTGACAATTTACAAGGAAGATAAACAGCCGGAACATATCTATCAGATTCCGTTTAGAGTTCAACCTGGCAGAGAATACCTTATTGAAATAAAGATCCTTGACAGAGTGAGAATGCAGGTAGTCCAGGCATTCATACCGTTCAACACGCTATCGGATTATAACAGGTATAATTTCAGGGCACAGGGTTACTTCGATAAAAACGATATATTCAAACCTATTTTGAAGGTAGACGAATATGTTAACCTCACCTATCTTAAGGATTATATTGATTCCTTATATATTTCCTTTTATAAACCTTACACAGAGATTCCCTATCCTCCTTCAATGATTCTTCCTGAAAAAACACTGGATTACGGGCCTGACACTATCATTGCACTTCCTTACTCTGATACTCTCCCCATTATGCTTCCCAGGGAAGGTATATATATGTTCACAACAGGAAAAGACCTTAAGGAGGGATTCACCTTTCTGAATCTGGGTGAAGCATTCCCTTCAATGACCACTCCGGAGGTAATGACAGAGCCCCTGGTATACCTTGCCAGCGAGATTGAGCTGAATGCCATACGTGATGCTGCCAGGACTAAACTGGCTCTTGATGAATTCTGGATAAAATGCGGGGGCAATATAGAAAGGGCCCGCGAACTAATACGTATCTATTATACCCGTGTTTATTACGCAAGCCATTATTTTACCTCTTATACTGAAGGCTGGCGAACCGACAGGGGGATGGTCTATATAATATACGGACCTCCTGATAAAGTATATAAATCAAACGACGGAGAAAGCTGGGGTTATCGTAAACCTGTCATCAAATCATCATGGGGAAGCAGGTACAGGGTAAAGGACGAATATTTGTTTTTCACTTTCAGGAAAAGGAATAACATCTTTACTGAAAACGACTATTATTTGAGCCGGAGTGAAACACTTATAACCTTATGGGAACAGGCTATTGCAAGCTGGAGAAAAGGTATTGTTTTCAGGCTTGATAATCCCGATGAATTTTAAGATCCCGATGAAAGAATCAGATTGTATTTTTGGTTTAAGGCCTGTCATCGAAGCAATCAGGGCAGGGAAACAAATCGATCGCCTTCTGATAAAACAGGGGCTTCACGGAACCCTTTACCATGAACTTATGGTTGAGGTAAAGAAGCATGATATTGTCTTTCAGATAGTGCCTCTTGAGAGGATTGAGCTGGTGACAAGGAAAAACCACCAGGGTGTTCTTGCCTGGCTGTCAGTAATTGAGTACCAGCATATTGACAACCTTCTACCGTTGATCTTCGAGAAAGGTGAAGATCCTCTGATCCTTGTTCTTGACAGTGTTTCAGATGTAAGAAATTTCGGATCGATAGTACGAACTGCCCATTGCCTGGGAGCACATGCAGTTGTTATACCTGAAAAGGGATCGGCCAGGATTACTGCCGATGCAGTGAAGGCATCCGCGGGAGCCTTACATACCTTCCCGGTATGCAGGGAAAAATCTATTGTAAGATCAACCAGATTTCTCAAGGACTCAGGGATGAGGATAATATGTGCCGAAGAGAGATCAGAAGAGAGTGCGCCCGAAAATGACCTTACAGGTCCTGTAGTCCTGATACTTGGCTCTGAAGATAAAGGTATCAGCCGTGAGCTGAGAGCTCTTGCTGATCACAGGGTAAGAATACCCATGAGCGGAACAATAGGATCACTTAATGTGTCAATAGCTGCCGGTATTTTGCTTTATGAAGTGCTGAGGCAGAGAGATCTACAGATCAGGAAATAATACTTAATATTCTTTCATCAAGTGCTTTCTGGTCGGAGGTAAAAGATGCCAGACCTGCCAGGGTCATAAGTGTATCGGGTGCAATTTTGCCCTCCTTTATCTTGTCTTCCCATCTTGAATAAACAGGTATCTTGCCATCAGAAGCCAGCAGTGATTTTTCCTCCTTTGTCAGCCGTGGGAACATATCTTCACAGCCCTCTTCATGAGCAATATCAATCAGTTCTGTGCTTGTTTCAGGTACTTTTGCAGCAAGTCTTTCAGCAAGATTCAGTACTTTGTCATCAACAGTCCAGAACTTTTCCAGATGAGCCTCTTTACCAGAGGCTGAAATACCGGTTTCATAGTTCATGTGCATCCTTGAAGTAAACTTTTCTTTAATTGATTTACGTCCGGCAGATGCCACTTTTGGCGGTATAGTGAAAACATCAGCCCCTGCCAGCAGTTCAAGCTGTTTATGATCTCTTATGCTGGCTGCAATAAGTTTTGTCTGCCATTCGTTTTTTGCTGAGAGTCCGGTTACCCAGTTCTGTGATGAAATAACTGCCATCTCCCCTGCCCCGGAACCATCGCCAAGTATGTTGGTGGAAATAAAGGCTCCTATTCTTCCCAGGAAAACATTCAGATAATCAGGACGGGTAACCCTCGTAACAATAACATTCTGCCTGGCACTGAATCCAAGTGTAAAATTTACTCTTATACCTGCATCCTTAAGCCGCCTTGCTCCTATTAGTCCTGCAGCCGTATATGGGACCTTTATTATAAAATGTTCGGGACTGATTTCATGGAGTCTTTTACCGTAATATTCAATGGCCTTTATATCATGAGCAGTATCGGTATGAAGTTCCACACTTACCATCCCTCCGAATTTTGAGGCCAGTCTGAGACCATGCCGTGCATTCAGTATGAATGCTATTTCCTTAACCTTCTCTTCCAGCGGTAGCTCTCTGACCAGGCTTTTAGCCTCAGAGATAAAGACATCATATATTCCCTTTTGTATCTCATTGTTAAGCAATGTATTATTCGTAGTCAGGGCACTCATCTCAGCTGTCCAGTTGGCTTCTGCCTCTTCCATATCACCGGTATCAAGCCATATCTCTGTTCCGGTATCCCGAAGAGTGGCCCAGAAATTATCCGTATTGGCCATTATACGTTTATCAATCAGGTTCTTCCAGAGGAAATCACTTATTCTAGTATTAAGGTCTGCCATATTCTGTTTTATTAATAATCATTAAGATCGTTATTTATCCTGTTTACGTATATAATCATATTCTGACGGAAGCTGGAACACCCTTAGTCCGAATTCATTCATGAATGACAACAGGTGTTCAAAAATTTCTGACTGTACGTTCTCGTAAGTAACCAGGTCAATTCTGTTTGTGAATGCATATACCTGTAAGGGTATCCCATCTTCGTTAGGCGGTCTGTGCCTGACGATAATAGCCTGTGATTTATCGATCCCGAGATGATCAAGAAGAAAAGCCTCAGCATACATCCTGAATATGCCGAGATTTGTTATCTGTCCTGAAATAAAATATGCTGATGGTTTTTTATTCATTTCCTTTTTGGTGATCAGCGATCCATCCTTCTCAATATTAAAGTACTTTTTAATCAGGGATGATTCCTCCATTTTCCTCCTTTGTTCATCATCTGCAAATCTTATTGTTGTTACATCGACAAGAAATGATCTTTTTATACGCCTGACACCTGACTCCTGCATTCCCACCCAGTTCTGGAATGATTCATTAACCAGGGAATATGTAGGAACGGTTATGATTGTTTTGTCAAAATTCCTGATTTTAACAGTGGTGAGAGTTATATCCAGGACTTCACCATCAACATTGCGTTCAGGTATTGATATCCAGTCGCCGATTTTCAGCATCTTATTGGCTGACAGCTGAATACTGGCAACCAGCCCGAGAATGGCATCTTTAAAGATTAGCATTAAAACTGATGCCATGACACCCAATCCGGCAATGATGGCACTGACCTCTTTCCTGAATAATGCTGAATAAATCAGTAGAGAAAAGAATACGACAACAATTATTTTTACTATCTGAACATAGCCTTTAATAGGCCTGTTCTTAGATATCGGCAGGGTAAGATATACTTTATACCATGACTCTATGAATGAATTGATAACAATGGCAGCTACGACAAGCATATATGTAATTGCAAGCCGCTGTACAATGGTCAGCCACACAGGATAATCCCTTAGTATCCAGCTGGCTGCCGACCATATGATAATAGCAGGAACAAAATGAGATAACCTTGTTAAAACTTTCTTCTCAAGGAAAATATCATTCCATGCGCTTACTTTCCTCTTTACAATTCTGATAAGAACCTGCCTGATTATTACCCTGGCAACAAGATTTGCCAGCCAGCTAAGAGCCAGAATAACCAGGATCATCCCTGTAGTACTGATAAAAGAGGCCAGTTTATAACTTAATCCAAGTTCAATCAGGATATCATTAAGCCATAATAACGGATCATTTAAAAAAGCCATCTGTACTTAAAATTTGTTGCCACAAAAATATATATTTTATTGATCCTGTTCATCCTTATTTATTAGCTTTACTTTTTTTGTCATTAAAACCATTCATTTTATGAGAAAATTCTATATTCTGCTCTTTACCATTTTTTCAGCACCACTGATTGCTCAAGTCAATTTTGATGACTATTTTTCAGATAAAGTTTTACGCTTTGACTTCATGCTGGCGGGAAACAGTGAAAAAACGGTTGTTTATCCCGTTGGAATGAAAGAAGAACCCTTTTATGGCGGTTCAAAAACCAACCTGACTGATCCTTTTAACTACGGGAATTTCAGATATGAGCTTTTTGATGATTCAGATGGCAGACTGATTTATTCACGCGGCTTCTGTACTCTTTATCAGGAATGGCAGACTACTGCGGAAGCAAAAAGTATGGAAAGAAGTTACTATGAGGTGGCAACAATGCCCTTTCCTAAGAATAAGGCAAGGTTTGTATTAAGCATCCGTCAGCGCAGCGGAGCCTTTACAAAGTTATACGAAACCGGTATTGATCCTTCCGATTATTTCATAAGAAAGGAAAAACCAGTATCTGCTTCTTTTACAAAGATTTACGGTAACGGTGAGCCGGAGACTGCTGTTGATCTTGCATTTATTGCAGAAGGATATAAAGCTAATGAGATGGGGAAATTCCGGGATGATGTAAAAAAAATGGCTGATTACTTGTTTTCTGAAGAACCTTTTATCGCGTATAAGGATAAAATAAATATCTGGGCTGTGGAGGCTGTATCTTCAGACTCCGGCACAGATATCCCGGGAGAACAATATTATGTTAACACAATACTTAATTCAAGTTTCTATACATTTGATATCGACCGTTATCTGACCACACAGGATATTAAATCAGTGAATGATTATGCTGCCGTTGTACCTCATGATAATATAATTGTACTT
>CAZKWD010000024.1:10475-12651 GCA_964556175.1 uncultured Rikenellaceae bacterium | reverse complement strand
ATTTTTTTAATACCCGGAATATTATCCCTGCCAGTACAAACAGCAGGAAAATCCCGGAAAAGACCCATGCCCATTTGTTTGGAGTTTTCGATTCTGCATACATTACATATGGTTCAGTAAGAAAAAAGCTGGAATTTGTCGGCCATAACAGAATTTTAGTTGAATCGATAAATCCGTTTGTCCCGATTATTTCTCCGGGCATTACGATCTTGAGTGTGTAATTAACAAAATCTATCAACACGCAGTCACTGGCAATATCTGCTGCCGAGTCAGCCTCTGCCCGGAATCTCATGGCATTCTCTTCTCCGATCAAGTTTTTAATAATAATTCCGTTTGACCAGAGACTGTCAAATTTTTCACCGTCTTCTATTATTAATTTGGCAACCATCTCCTCATTTTCTTTTAAAATCTCAACCGTTTCATCCAATCCCGGTTTACCTTGTGCCAGTTTTTTAAATATTGTTATCCATTCTGACACAAGATTTTTATATATCCATTTATCAGCCTTTGCATCGACGGTATCGCTTAATGCCTTATATTTCGAACTGTCAGGACCTGCTAATTTGTCGATAGCTACATTTTCAGGTGAATAGAACCAGTCAAGTTCCTCCTCATTCAGAAAATCCGAAACGGGATAACCGTTTGACATTGTATTTTCAATTATCTCGGCAAACCTGTATTCAGTATTGAACCATTTGAATTTTTTTGTGAATTCGGCACTTCTTACAGTTGCTTTATTAGTGCTGCTATCGGCCATATAATCCTTGTTTATCTCATCTACACTTGTAAAGAATTTTTCAGCACGTTTTACCCATGTTGTATCTCCATCTTCATCTATCTCAAGAGAGTCTCTGACAATCCACGTTGAGTCGAAGGGTACCTGGATATCAGATATTTCAATTTCGCTACCCAAGCTTCTCATTTCAAGCTTGCGTGTTACCGATCCGTCAGGATGCACGATATTTGTCACTACAGTCTCAGGTTCACCGCATGACGCTGCCATAAAGAGAAATAAAGAGACTATTGTTTTAATCGATTTTCTTTTCATTTTACTAAAGATTAAATTTCTTTTTGCTTTTTTCATCCAGTCTTTTTTCGACATAATTCATCAGTTCAGGATCTTCTTCAATCAGTTTAATAAGGTCCCTGTACTTTTTCTCAAGTTCATTGTATGAATTCATTATCTGGTCTAGTTGTTTTTCAGATATAGTAATGTTATTTGAAGGCAATTTCTGTCCTGATAACCTGTAAAACAGTGCCCTGCCGGCATCATTCGCCGATCCTGTAACTGCTTGATCTTCAAAGTATATTGCCCGGTCATCCAGGTTATTGATCCGTTTGAGAATTATAGTCTGCTGATATGTGAATGCAACAATAAGGATCATTGATGCTGCAATAAGTGCTTTTCTTACCCAGCCTACATATACCCATCCAAAAATGAAATCGAGAACATTGAACGATTTGTCATTCTTCTTTTGTTTCTGCATGATCATGTTCATGATATTCTCTTCCAGGTCACTGGTATTTGATAAAACAGGTTTGGATCTTTTCAGGATATCCAGAATCCTATCATATTTTGCCTCTTTCCTTTTCATCTCAGATGTATTTTTTGATCATTTTATTTATTCTTTCCCTTGCATAATGCAGGTTCGCCTTAACATTTACTTTACTCATCCCTGTTATGGAAGATGTCTCATCCAGTGTCATCTCTTCCAGATCGACCAGAACAAAAACAGCTTTTTGTTTCGGGCTCAGGTTCTCTGTCAGGAGGTTTATGATCCTGGTTGTTTCTTTGTTTTCCATTTCGCTGACAGACTCTTCTGATATGTGATTTGAAATGAATGCCCATCCTGATTCATCAACTTTGTATTCATTAATCTTCTTTTTTCTCCTCAACTGATCGTAACATTTATTTATCACTATCCTGTACAACCACATTTTAAATGAATTTACCGATTTTATTTTCCCTATCTTCTGCCACATTGTAATCATTGTTTCCTGTACAATATCCTTTGCCAGCTCTTCATCACCAAGCATCCTGAATGCTATCGAGAATGCAAAGGGAGAGGTTATTCCCACCAGTTCCCTGAAGTAGCTCAGATTCCCTTTCCTGCACTCTTCTATTATATTATGATCTATCAAGATCCTTAAGGTTTTCTATTAATAAGACGTAATT
>CAZKWD010000024.1:0-10375 GCA_964556175.1 uncultured Rikenellaceae bacterium | reverse complement strand
CAACCATGCAAAAGATAATTACACTCAGTACAGACAAAAAATACGGACTGTACGATATTACCTCAAATGTGCAGGAAGTAATAAGGGAAAGCAATGTCAGCATTGGAATTGCTTCAGTATATGCAAGGGGATCTACTGCTGCGATCATGATCCAGGAAAACTGGGATCAGTCGGTTCAGAACGATGTCATTACTCTGCTTAACAGGTTAATCCCGGCGGGTATCTGGGAGCATGATCGCCAGGACAATAATGGTGATTCACATCTTAAGGCAGGGCTTGTTGGTGCATCGGAAACAATACCGGTTGTTAGCGGGAAAGCAGGGCTGTCAACATGGCAGAATATTTTTCTTTGCGAGTTTGACGGGCCAAGAAGCCTGAGAGAGGTAGTCGTAACTGTTATTGAAGATAAATAATGGATTTGCTCCGGAACTTTCAGTTATACAAAGAACCATCAACGGATCTCAGCGCGTCTGAAATATTTCTCTTAAAATCATCATATTTTATCCTGCTGAGAGCAGTCTTTTTAAAGAGCCTCTTAAATTGATCTTCTGTAAGTGATCCCCATTCTTTACGGGTCATTCCTGCTATCTTTTCATCAATTATGAATTCCGGATGAGAATTTGGTTTTAAGTTTTTATTCCAGGGACATACCTCCTGGCACCTGTCACAACCATATACTCTCCCTCCCAGTTTCGGAACAATCTCTTCTGGTATCGGTCCCCTGTTCTCAATAGTAAGGTTTGAAATACATTTCCGGGCATCAATGGTCCTGTTGTCATTTATTGCGTTGGTTGGACAAGCATCAATGCATAATCTGCAATCACCACAGTAATCACTTTTGAATGGCTCATGGTAATCCAATTCAATATTAAGCATAAGGATGCCTATGAAAAAATATGATCCGATCTCTTTGTTAATCATTATTGAATTACGGCCCTGCCAGCCCAGACCTGCTTCACTGATCCAGGATTTTTCATGAAGAAATCCTGTATCGGAAAAAGCTTTTCCTTCAGTATCCGGCCGTGTCTGTTTTACCAATGCCAGCAGTTTTTCAAGCTTTGGAACAATAACATCATGATAGTCAGTGCCGTAAGTATATCTTGAAAGGATGGGAACTCCTTTTTCTCTCTGTTTAATTTCCGAGTAATAGCTGATTGCCGTTACGACCAGTGATTTTGTACCCGGAAAAACGATTTCCGGATTAAATCTTTTTTCAGGCTCCCTTTCAAGATAGCTCATCTTATCATTCATACCTCTTTCAAGCCAGGCCTTTAATATGGATTCATGATCCTTAAGCGTACGAATCCTTGCTATGCCGCAGATATCAAATCCAAGTTCAAAAGCTTTCTCTTTAATCAGATCAGACAAACTTTTATTCTTTACCTTTTTCATAGGTATTTATTAAAGAAACCCCAGCTCGAGTTTTGCTTCATCGCTTAGCATATTTTTATCCCAGGGGGGATTGAAAGTAAGTTTAATATTGCACTCCTTCACCCCTTTTGTACCCATCACTTTATGTTTTACCTCCTCGATAAGCTGATCTGCCATAGGGCAGTTGGGTGCTGTAAGAGTCATCAGAATATGTGCTATATGGTCATCATCAACCTCAATATTATACACCAGGCCAAGGTCATAAATATTAACAGGAATCTCAGGATCATAAATACTTTTCAGAACTCCTGTTATCCTGGTTTCTATTTCTAGTTGTTCAGAAGCATTCATAGATTGTTCCTTTTAAATGAATTTATTTAGTTCCTGTAATAACCCACCCCCAGCCTTCGCCTTTGGCTACGGCCGGCAAAGCTAACCCCTCCCGGGAGGGGAACTTAAATTGTTACTTTTTGCTTTATAGGCCATGGCATACAGTTTCATCTGCCTGATCATTGAGAGTAATCCGTTCGACCTGGTTGGTGAAAGGTTCTGCTTCAATCCTATCCTGTCGATGAAATAGAGATCGGCTGAGATTATTTCATCGGGAGTACGGTCAGTGAGGACTTTGATCAGGAGTGCAATGATGCCTCTTGTAATTAATGCATCACTGTCGGCAGTGAATTTGATTTTGCTGCCGTTAAATTCCGGATGAAGCCACACTTTTGACTGGCAGCCATCAATAAGGTAATCGTGCACTTTGAAGAGGGGATCAATTTCGTGTAGTTCTTTACCGAAATCTATAAGCAGATCGTATTTATCCATCCAGTCTTCAAAAGCAGAAAATTCCTCAATGATAGTATCCTGAACTTCGTTAACTGACATTTTACCTATTTTGAAAACATCTTAACCACTTTTTCAATACCCATGCCAAGAGTATCGATCTCTTCCATGGTATTATAGAAACACATTGATGCTCTTACGGTTCCCTCAATACCAAGACGTTTCATTATCGGCTGGGCGCAGTGGGTTCCGGTTCGGACGGCAATACCCAGTTTATCAAGAACCATTCCCGTATCATACTGGTGAATATTTTCAAGCAGGAATGATATAACCGGAATCTTTCTGTCGGAGATCCCATAAATTTTCAGTTCTTTGATTGCAGAGAGTCTTTCCGTTGCATAGGCAAGAAGTTCGTGTTCTCTTTTTTCAATATCCCCGAGGCCTATCGATTGTACATAATCAATGGCGGCACCCAGTCCTATTGCACCGGCAAAGTTAGTTGTCCCTGCTTCAAATTTAAACGGAAGTTCATTATAGGTAGTTTTTTCGAATGTAACATTTGCTACCATGTCGCCACCACCCTGGTATGGCGGAAGTTCAGAAAGCCATTTTGTCTTACCGTATAAAACACCTATTCCTGTTGGAGCGTATATCTTATGGCCTGAGAAAACATAAAAGTCACAATCCATTGCAGTAACATCAACCTGTCCGTGCTGAATACCCTGGGCACCATCAATCAGCACAGGTATATCCATTGAATGAGCAGCTTTGATGATTCTTTTTACCGGTAAAATCGTTCCCAGTGCATTAGACACCTGTGTAACGGCAACAATCTTCGTTTTGGGAGAAAGCAGCTTCAGATATTCATCAAAGAGTATCTCACCGTTATCATTTACCGGTATCACAAGAAGTTTTGCACCTTTACGTTCGCACATCATCTGCCATGGTACAATATTGGCATGGTGTTCAAGGTGGCTTACAATGATCTCGTCTCCGTTCTTTATATATCGTTCACCGAATGAAAATGCAATACCGTTTATTGAACCTGTTGTTCCTGTTGTAAAAATTACTTCTTCTTTTTCTCTGGCATTGATGAAAGAGCGTACCTTTTCCCGGGCATCTTCATATTTTTCCGATGCCTGGTCGCTCAATGCATGCACTCCCCTGTGTATATTACTGTTATATGTCGTAAATACCTCATTTACAGCATTTATAACAGATATTGGTTTCTGTGTTGTAGCACTATTGTCTAAATATACGAGTGGTTTATCATATATTTTCCTTCCAAGTATCGGGAAGTCGGCCCTTATTTCCGAGATACCTTTCACCGTTTTACATATTACCGCATTTAACCATACAGATGGCACAGCGCGACAGTTCTCCTTTCAGGCGCTGCATCACAAGGCTGTCCATTCTTTCCTGTAAGGCTTCCACTTTGATATTGCGTATAACTTCATGTGCAAATCCGAACATAAGCATAAGCAGTGCTTCACGTTTGCTTATACCCCGCGACTGCATATAGAACAAAGCATCATCATTGAGTCTGCCTACTGTTGCTCCATGGCTGCATTTAACATCATCAGCATATATTTCGAGTTGCGGCTTGGTATCCATTTTTGCATCATCAGTGAGCAGGATGTTATTATTTTTCTGGTAAGCCACTGTTCCCTGTGCATCCTTGTGCACATATATCCTTCCGTTGAAAGCTCCTGTTGCCATTTCATCCAGAACCCCTTTGAACAGCTGGTTACTTTTGCAATTTGGGAAAATATGGTCGACATTCACATAATTATCCACATGCTGCCATTTATCGGCAAGAAATAATCCGTATGAATTACTTTCGGCCCCTTCTCCGCCAAGATAGTGATAAGTGTTGTTACGGACAAGTCCTCCGTGAAGAGTTATATTATTTGAAGATACACGGCTGTTCTTTTCCTGGTGAATAAAAGTATGACTGATCTTACATGCATTATTGTGCTCATTTTGTACCCGCATAATATCGAAATGAGCATTTTCGCCGACAAATACTTCAGTTACAGCATTTGTAAGGAATTTATTGGGAGAGAGTGTGTGGTCGCATATTATAAGTGTGAAATCGGCATTATCTTCAACAATGATAAGATTACGGTGCTGGTTGAACATATCCTTATCAGACTGGACAAGGTTGACTACCTGCACAGGCCTTTTAAGAGTCGTTCCTGCGGGGACATAAATAAAAACCCCATCGGCGGCCATGGCCATATTCAGATGAACCAGCCCGTCATTGTTCCCGTTCAAATATTTCCCATAATGTTTTTCAATCGTGCTTCCGAATACTTTTGCTGCTTCGTTAAGACTACCTATCTGTATACTGCCCGGAAGCTCTCTGATTTTACCATTATTAGTGGGATAGAAGCCGTTAAAAAGGATGAGTCCGTATACATCAAGATCAGTAACATCGCAGCTGAACTCTTCTGCTTTTGTAAAATCTGACTCGTCGGGAATAAAATAGTTTTTATAGTCGTGATTAAACCAGGCATCCATGTTCGTGTACCTGTATGCTTCGTTTTTCCGTGTTGGAATCCCTGTTTTTATAAAATTAGCAATCGCATCTTCACGAAATGAGTTTAAAAAGGGAGCAGAATTCTCCGATATCCTCTTTATGTTCTCATCATAAATTCTTAAATAACGGTCAGAGCTTTTGCGAAGTTTATTCATGAGAGTTCATTCTTTTCGACATTCTTTTTGATCCAGTCATATCCCTTTGCCTCAAGTTCCAATGCAAGTTCCTTCCCTGCAGTCTTTACTATCCGGCCGTCATATAAAACATGCACGACATCGGGAATAATATAATCAAGAAGTCTCTGGTAATGAGTAATAACTATTGTTGCATTATCGGGCCGTTTGAGCTTGTTAACTCCGTTTGCCACAATGCGGAGAGCATCTATATCAAGACCTGAATCAGTCTCATCAAGAATTGCAAGTTTCGGTTCGAGTATTGACATCTGGAATATCTCGTTTTTCTTCTTTTCCCCGCCTGAAAAACCTTCATTAACAGATCTGTTGGCCAGTTTGGAATCAATTTCAACCAACTCTTTTTTCTCACGCATTATTTTCAGGAATTCCGATGCGGAAAGTGGTTCAAGGCCTTTATGTTTCCTGTGTTCATTGACTGCCGTTTTCATGAAGTTTACCATACTCACGCCCGGTATTTCGGTTGGGTACTGGAATCCCAGGAATATACCTTCCTTTGACCGGTCTTCGGGTGCCATTTCCAGGAGGTTTTTCCCTTCATAAGTTACAGTTCCCCCGGTTACCTCAACGAATTCCCTCCCTGCAATAACTGCGGCAAGAGTACTTTTACCCGAACCGTTCGGCCCCATGATCGCATGTATCTCTCCCGGCTTAACTTCAATACTGATACTTTTCAGGATTGTCTTCCCGTCAATAGCAGCCTTTAAATCTTTAATAATCAGCATTATATTGTTATTATTTTGTCTTTTGTCTTTTATCTTTTATTTTTTTTATCCAACGCTTCCCTCAAGACTTATCTGTAAAAGTTTCTGTGCCTCAACAGCAAATTCCATGGGCAGCTTATTGATCACCTCACGGGCATATCCGTTTACAATGAGCCCGATCGCATCTTCTGTTGATATCCCTCTCTGGTTGCAGTAAAATATCTGGTCCTCACCTATTTTTGATGTTGTGGCTTCATGTTCAACGATGGCTGTCTGGTTATCAACCTCCAGATAAGGAAAGGTGTGTGCACCGCATTTATCACCTAAAAGCAGTGAGTCGCATTGTGAGAAATTTCTTGCACCAGAGGCATTCTTCAGTACTCTAACGAGGCCCCTGTAGCTGTTCTGTCCCTCTCCTGCAGATATACCTTTTGATACAATAGTACTTTTTGTATTCTTGCCTATATGTATCATCTTGGTCCCGGTATCCGCCTGCTGGTGGTTGTTTGTAACGGCAACAGAATAAAACTCGCCGGTTGAATTATCGCCGCGAAGTATGCAGGAGGGATATTTCCATGTTATTGCAGAACCTGTTTCAACCTGGGTCCAGGATATCTTTGAATTTTCACCCCTGCAAAGACCTCTTTTGGTCACAAAATTGAATATCCCGCCTTTCCCCTCTTTATCACCCGGGTACCAGTTCTGAACTGTTGAATACTTCACCTCTGCATTATTTTCAGCAATGATCTCTACTATTGCGGCATGAAGCTGGTTTTCGTCCCTCATGGGAGCAGTACAACCTTCGAGGTAACTCACATAGCTTTCCTCCTCGGCTACGAGAAGTGTTCTTTCGAACTGACCTGTATTGGCTGCATTTATCCTGAAATATGTTGAAAGTTCCATCGGGCATCTTACTCCTTTCGGGATGTAACAGAATGAGCCGTCACTGAAGACTGCCGAATTGAGAGCAGCAAAAAAGTTATCCGTATAGGGAACCACTGTGCCCATGTATCTTTTTACAAGTTCGGGATATTCTTTTACTGCATCACTGAACGAGCAGAATATTATACCTGATTCTGCAAGTGTTTCCCTGAAGGTGGTTTTTACTGACACCGAGTCCAATACAGCATCAACAGCAATGCCTGTAAGATGTTTCTGTTCTTCAAGAGGTATTCCGAGTTTGTCGAATGTTCTTTTAAGTTCAGGATCAATATCATCAAGGCTTTCCGGTGATGCTTTCTTCTTTGGAGCGGCATAATATATAATATCCTGGTAATCAATTGCAGGAATTTTCAGTTTTGCCCACTGCGGCATCTTCATGGTCTGCCAATGGCGGAAAGCCTTAAGGCGGAATTCAAGAAGCCAGTCCGGTTCACTTTTCTTTCCTGAAATGGTCCGAATAGTTTCTTCATTGAGACCTCTTGAAATCTGTTCCATTTCAATATCGGAATGAAAGCCATATTTATATTCCCCTGATGTAACGTCGTTCAGTATCCTGTCCTGATCTTTTTCCATTTATCTGTTTAACTGCACTCTTAAATTACACTTATTTATAACAATCGTAAACACTATTTGTTAAAATGTGCAAAAATCTTTTGAAACAAGCTTGGCAGAATCAGATTACCTGCAAAGCCAATCTGACTCTCCTGAAATCACAGACAGAACCATGGCGGTTGTTGATGATGGCTTAATGCAACAGTCTGGTTTATATGGAGCTGCTTATAAGAAATGTAGCTGCAAAAGCAATAATTGCATACAATTCCGGGAAGACTGCCAGTACCATGGTGTTTGCAAACACATTGTTGCCTGATCCTATCGATGCGATCCCGTTTGCACATATTCTACCCTGCTGAAATGCAGAGAAAAGTGCAACAGTACCAAGTATAAGTCCCGAAGCCAATATTGCAATGCCCTGCAGCATGGTCATCTGCTCACTGATAACACCGCTGCTGTTTATTATAAAAAAGCCTGCGAATCCATACAATCCCTGTGTACCCGGGAGGGCACTGAGAAGCATATAACTGCCAAAAGGATCAGGGTTTTTCTTAAGTGCCCCAATGGTTGCGTTTCCTCCCATCGATACACCAACTGCACTTCCTATACCACTCAGTATAAGCATTACAGCCAATCCGATATATGCAAAAATCAGAGTACCTGAACCCGCTACTAAATTTGCTGTTTCCATAATTATTTTCCTGTTTTAGTGCTTACTTTTTTATTTTAAATGGTTTGTATTTAATTCCGCCTCCGGTAAAACCGGCATTTTTGTAAAACTCCACAAATGTAAGCCTCATGGGATGAACGAAGCTGCCCAGAGTGGCTATGGCAATATTCATGGTATGTCCAACCACCAGTAACAGCAGGAAGAGAAGCCATCCTACATAAGGCACCGACAGCATCTGTGATGATATCTGATTAAAGACGAATCCCAGGATTGATGATGATATTCCCAGAGCAAAAAGTCTGATATACGAGAGAAGATCGCCGAAAACACCTGTTATAATGTTATACGAATCCCATACTCCTTTTCCCACCCGGAGAAAGATATTTAAGTCGGGACTGTTAAAGAGGAATATCAGAACTCCCGAGACAACAATCAGTCCGATAAACAAAGGTTTCAGTTGTGTTTCGTTTATAAGATTCACTGCGCCGCCACCCTTAAAGATTACGATTGTAAAAGCCAGCATGACCCATCCGATCGTTGGAATACTATATTTGAATCCTCTCAGTCTGATTGTATTAATGATCTTTAATATCATTCCGAATATTATCTGGAATCCGCCTATTATGATTGCCAGATAAAACATATTTATCGGATCAAGCATATAGTGTCTCAGGTAGTTGAGAAAAGGCAGATTTGACTCAGCATTCTTAAGAATTGTTCTTCTGTATTCTGAAAAATCATCCTCACCTAAAATTTTAACAGCTTCGCTTGTAAAGCTCTGTTTTGTTTTGAATGTTTCCCCTTTGATCTGACTGAACTGATAAATTATCCGGGCCGGCACGCCCTCCTTTTTCATTTGCACAACGGAGTTTTCAGTAATTGTATAGCCTGAATCGATAAGGTTTATCCCGAAGAAGGTCCCGGAAATCAGGCCGAATAATATAGCAGCCACACCAAAATACTGGGCAAGTGAGATTACAGGTCTGTATTCCGGTTTGACTCTCTTTTTAATGAAAAAGCCCGCAACGATGAAAAAGAGTCCGTATCCTGCATCTCCCAGACAGAACCCGAAAAAGAGCATGAAGAAGGGAGCAAAAAAAGGAGTCAGGTCCAGTTCCCTGTAATCCGGAAGGGCAAAGAGTTTTGAAATTGGTTCAAATAATGTTGCAAATCTGTTGTTTTTAAGGATTACGGGAATCTTTTCGTTTGCATCCGGTTCAGAAACATAGGAGTAGCAGTCGGTTTCCTGTAAAACCTTATCTATCTCCTTTTCTTCTGAAAGAGGCACCCATCCTTCTAAGACATATAAATTGTCTTCCGCATATTTATCAGCCTGTTCCGCAGTTCCCGAATATTCTATCCTGCTGATTGCATCATCAGTGCCTCTATTGAGTGAAGCAAGCCAGACAGGGGTATTATCTTTAATGGTTGATTCAATTTCTTCAATTTTCTTTTCGCATAACGAAATTTCTTCAATAACCGACCCGGCAGTTTTTTCAGGGATCTTCTCCTGATCCGCTTCAATATCGGGAGCCTCATCCTCCCTGTGAATTACAGCAAAGTATAATTTCCCCCTGTCGCGACTGATTATCTCAAGTACAAAATCCTCCTCCCATTTCTCCTGAAACCTTTTTTCAGGACACACGAATAATGATAATGACCAGCTTGATTCCTTAAGTTTCTTTAAAGTATTTAAATCAAATTCTCCCCATGGCTTAGCCCTGTCGGCTTCCGGCCTCAGCAGCTCGAGCCGCCGACCGATTTCTTCTGTCTCATTAAACAATGATTCAAGATTGACCAGCACCTTCAAGGGATCATCAGGAAGTTCAGAGGGAGTTGCATCAGATACAATGGCGGACAGCTGTCTGATTGCCTTTTTATATCTTTTAAGCAGCATCAGGTCTTTTTCGATGGTTTTGCATTCGTTGAATTTTATTTTTTCATCGATATGTACAACTCCGGCTGCCCGCAATTTATGGAGCAGGTCGTCGTAATCCATGTAATAAACCAGAAAAGTATGTTTTCTAATCTTTGCTATCATACTGCTTCGGTTGCATAAAGTTCTTCCTGACGGGCTTTAATTATTTTTTGTGCAGATTTCTGCAGATTTTCCTCATCCTCCAGAAAGCTTTTTATCCTTCTTATTGCATCTTCATAACCCGGAATCTGTACTTTCTCATAAAGATTTACTTTCTGTGTAGTCTTTTTCCGGGCTGAATTGAGTATTTCCATTTTTTTCAAAGCCAGGTCCCGTTTTATAATAATGGTATATAGCTCTTTCAGTATCTTTAGTCCCTCAGGGAACCAGTTAGGGTTATCGAAGAGGCTGAAAGGCTTCACACTGAAGATGATATTCTCAAATTCAGGAATCTTGATTCCAGCAATTTTTACAGTTTTTACTTTTATTTCCTTTATTTCGAGGAGACCGGAATCAAATTCCGCCCATAATCTGACGCCTTCGTTATACCTGTCAATTTTGGCAGAGAATTCTTTTTTATATCCCCGGGCTACCTCTTTGGCATTATTAACCTCAATCCTGAGGGCAGATTCTTTGTTCTTAAGAATAGGCAATGCGAGAGTTCTCACCCTCAATTGTTTATTAAGGTTCTGAAGTGAGATCTTA
>CAZKWD010000023.1:6550-12674 GCA_964556175.1 uncultured Rikenellaceae bacterium | reverse complement strand
GCCCTAAGCACACTTTCACACCGCGAGGCAAAAGTGCTGAAACTATATTTCGGTCTGGGTATGAAGCATCCTTTTACGCTTGAAGAGATTGGAGAGGAGCTCAACCTGACACGTGAACGGGTTCGCCAGATAAAAGAAAAGGCAATTAAAAGGATACAATTTACAACACGCTGCAAAATACTTAAGACATATCTCGGTTAACTATTTGTTGCTATCTTTATCCAAAATAACTTAAATGGGCCATCTTGTTTCTCCTTCATTGCTGGCAGCTGATTTTGGTAATCTAGCAAATGATGTTCTTTTGATCAATAAGAGCATGGCTGACTGGATACATTGTGATATAATGGACGGTCTGTTCGTGCCAAATATATCATTCGGCTTCCCTGTAATAAAACATGTGAAAAAAATTGCGAAAAAACCACTTGATGTGCACCTCATGATCATGGATCCCGACAGATATCTCACCCGTTTCCGTGAAGCAGGCGCAGATATCCTGACCGTTCAGTATGAAGCATGTGTGCACCTGCAGCGGACAGTAACAGAAATACGCAACCTTGGCATGAAGGCCGGTGTCGCATTTAATCCCCATACCCCGGTGATGCTTCTGAAAAATATCCTGCAATATATTGACATGGTGCTTATTATGACTGTAAATCCGGGTTTTGGCGGACAGTCATTCATCATGGAAAGCTATAACAAGATTGCTGAATTAAGAAAAATGATCGATGAAGGAGGGTATAATGTTCTGATAGAAGTGGATGGAGGAATAGATACGGAAAATGCCCGAAAACTTATCGAAACAGGAGTTAATGTGCTTGTTGCAGGAAATTCAGTATTCAATTCGGATGATCCTGTGGAGACTATCAGGAGACTGAAGGAGCTGATCTAGATCTTACCTTCCTTTCCAAATAGCCGATAATATCACCTGAGTTATCAGTTTTAAACCATCTGATTTCCTTATCCTTATCCCACCATGTCATCTGCCTTTTGGCATACCTCCGGGTATTTCGTTTTATAAGGTCAACAGTCTTTTCTTTTGTTATTTTTCCTTCAAAGTAATCAAAGAACTCCTTGTAGCCCATACTGTTAAGTGCGTTAAGGTCTCTCATGTCGAACAGACTCCTTACCTCTTTCTCGAGCCCTTTTTTTATCATCTCATCGACCCTTTGGTTTATTCTGTTATACAGCTCCTTCCTGGGTCTTTCAATCCCGATCTTGATAATTCCGAAATCCCTTTCCCGCTTTCTTTTTGTGAGGAAGGTGGAATATGGCCGCCCTGTGGTCTCACATATTTCAAGGGCCCTGATCAGTCTCTTCGGATTTTTCAGGTCAACTTTTTCATAATGATTCGGGTCAAGAAGTTTAAGTGCCAGTCTTAAACCGGCTATCTTTTCATCCTTAAACTTTTTAATATATTTCTCTCTCACAAGCGGGTCGACATCAGGGATATCATCAATGCCATGACATATAGCATCAATATACATACCTGAACCCCCGGTCATTAGTGCAACGTGCTTCCTGTCGAAAAGACCGGGAAGCAATTTAAGCACATCGCGCTCAAAAAGACTTACGCTGTAATAGTCTTTAATGGAAAGAAACCTGATAAAATGATGTTTTACTGCAGCAAGCTGACTGTCAGAGGGGACTGCTGTGCCGATTTTCATTTCACGGAAGAACTGCCGCGAATCCGCAGAGATTATCTCACAACCAAAATGCCGGGCAATCTGAATTGAAAGATCTGTCTTCCCGACACAAGTCGGACCGACAAGAACTATCAGTATATTTTTCATGCGGATTATTTCCGGGAGGAGGCTAATCTTCGTCCTCGCCTATGGAATCTTCGTTTTCAAAGCCGCCCGGAGGCTCTCCATCATCTCCCTCAAGGAAGATATCATCAACTTCAGTATCATCCTCATCCTCGTCGTCATCGGAAACGATTATGTTATTATAGAGCTTTCTGGAGCTGCCTCCGAATACCACCTGTTTTGGCGGTATCCCTTTTGAGTTAGTGCAGGAGGGGTATTCGCGGTCATCTATCTCTTCTGATTCTCCTGTATATTCAATAAAGAGGCCTCTCTCGTTGAAAAAGTCAAAGACATAAAGCAATTTCTGATTCTTCTTGAAGATAATGTCCTCAAGAACAGCAATTTCCATTGTCGATGACCCGGCACCCATATTGAAAAGGGTAAACTCTTCCTCTTTTTCCCAGCTATCAGTAGCCAGGTAAAAAGATGCCATCTGTGATTTATCAAATTCCAGTTCCTCCTGTAAAATATTATGGAAATCCAACAAAGTGTGAGAATCCAGAAATTCAAATTCTCTCACAAACGACTCATCCTCATCTGATAATACAACAAATTTGTAAACCATGACATATTCTTATTCGACGTGTGCAAGATAATATTTTTTTATTTTACAATATTCCTGTAATTTTTTTTTAGAAGAAATTCTATTGTATCAATCCCGTCAGCATAATCCCACAGGGCAGGCAGCTGAGACCTGCCGAAGGACAAAAAGTCCCTGCCGGCAATACACTGGATCTTATCCTTGAGGTTCTCAAAAACATCATGCAACTGTTCTGGCGTATTGTAATATTCAAAGAACAGTACTGCTACAGGTGATGAAATACCATTCTCTTCCTTCATGAGGAGAAAACCTGTATCCATGAACTTTTCCCTGTTGACAAGGAAGGTTGCCTTGTTGAAATCATAGTTGCTGGCATATTTGGAATGGTTTATCAGGAATGAATACTTTTCCCAGCTGTGAATCATTTTTGAAAAATCATATTTCTCCGGAACATATAATTTTGAGACGTTTTTGCAACCCAGGCCGAAATATGAGAAAACATCCAATCCTAGCGCTTCCAGCTCAGCGTTACTTTCAGTGCCGTCAACAACGGCTATACTGTGCCTGTTTTTTCTTATAATATGAGGAAATTTTTCGAAATAATACTCAAAATATCTTGAACTGTTATCGCTGCCGGTGGCAATCACCATATCAAAACCGGAAAGTATCCCATCTGCAATTGATATTCTGTTTTTGAAATCACTGTTTATAGAAATAAGGATATCGGCTATCAGTTTTATCAGGTCCGGATCCTTTGAGCTCGTTTTTACAATAACCCTGTTCCCTGAAATGAGTACTGAAAGAAAATCATGAAAACCTACCAGGGGGATATTACCGGCCATTATTATACCGACATTCAGCAGCTTAAAAGACTTATTCAGGTCAGGATAGGCATTAGTCCATTTTACCAGATTCTCTTCAGTAAGTTCATCAGCAATGCTCTTTATTGCCAGTCTTACGTTTTTTGCTGTGAACCATGGATTTTTGAATTGTTGGTTATCAATAAGATAAGTAACTTTATCAGTATATGGTGTAGGCTTACCATCAAGTGCATCCCGCAGTATTTCTCCCAGAGTTGAAAAAGAAGATATTCGTTCCTCAAGTTTCATTTCGAATTATTAATGGTGCAAATTTAACGAAATAAATATCAGATGCCAGCGGCATCCAATTCCATCCCGAAAGCTTTCGGGATCCATGGTAACATCCATGGTGAATTCGTAACAAATTTTGCAACACCGGAGGTGTTGAAGAAACTCTAAATAAATAGATATTCAAATTTGATCCCTCCGGGATCATAAACTTTATTCTCAGATTCTACCCCGGATGTGACCGGGGATCCCGATGGCTATCGGGATGGATTTCAAAGCCCCGCTGGGGCGGGGCAGGCTCTCCGGCTTTATATGCTTGAAATATCTCTTTTAACATATTGTAAAATTAAAAAAAACCGGCCCCCATCAGAAGGCCGGTTTATATTGATTAAAACGCAAGACTAGAAAATGATATTATGCAAGGTGATTTTTTTCATACCTGAGAACCTCTTCTGCATTATTTTCCGATAATCTTGAATTTATGAACACATATCCGGCTGCAGAGAATCCTGCCGTATTCAATCCGTTTACAGGCTCTTATTAATCATTTTGTTCGGCAGGCTTAATGAGTTCGTTGCTCAGATTTGAGGAGAATAACGAAAAGGTCACGGGTACCATATACCATACAGGCACTGCAACTCCACCTTGTTTGCCAGGTTCAAACCGGGGTAAAGATGAAACAATCCTTACCGCTTCTTCATCGAGTGCAGGGTGAACTCCTTTAACAACTTTTATCTGGTCGACATTTCCTGTTTCAGTAACACAAAATCTTACTATGACTCTGCCCATAATCTTTTCTGATTTGGCAACCTCAGGGTAATGAGTATTATCAGCAATATATTTAAGCAATACACCTTCGCCGCCAGGAAATACAGGCATTTCTTCAACTACCACGAAGGGCTCATTACCTGGATCTCTTCCGGGAGGTGTTTCCACAATGACTGCAAACTGTTCCTGCTGTCCTCCTGTAGCAGATATAACGTTTTTATCCTTATCAAGCGAAAATGTTACAGGTACCATATACCATACAGGTATTGCAACGCCTCCCTGCCGGCCAGGCTTAAATTGTGTCAATTCGGATACGACTCTCATGGCTTCAGCATCAAGAGCAGGATCAACTCCTTTTAATACTGAGATCCTGTCGACTCCTCCGGTTTCTGTCACGCAAAACCGGATTATTACTCTTCCGGATATCCCGGCATCTCTAGCCGATTCAGGATAGATAATATTTTCAGCCAGGTAATTAAGTAAGGCTACTTCTCCTCCTTCGAACATAGGCATCTCTTCAACAACCACAAATGGCTCGGGCTCCTGTGATCCTGATGGTTCATAGGGAACTCTGATAACTTCCATTTTCTTATCCTCATCATTGATTGATACTGGCGGAGTCGGGGGAGGCGGGGGAGCAGCCTCTGTTAATGTAACATCTGATTTATTTTTTGTTGCACAGGTTGAAAATAAAATCAGCAACAAAAACAGTACGGGCAAAACCAGAAGTATTTTCAGGTTTGCCAGAGTTTTTGAACGTTTTCTTGTCATCATGATCATTCGTTTTTTTATAAGAGTAGGATTTGAGAAGCTGTTTGAAACATTGAAAATGCTGGTTCTGAAAACCTGGTTAAGAATAAGACCCTGATATTTTTGTATAGGGATACCGGAGTTAAGGCACTCCTCATCAGCCTGGAATTCATGTACTTCGCGTAACGATCTGTCATATAGGTAGATAAATGGATTAAACCATTGTATGACTTTAATTACTTCAAGAAAAATAATATCGAGAAAATGGTATCTGTCCAGGTGCTTCTGTTCATGCCTGATTATCTCATCAACCTCAACTGTCGGAGATTCACTATAAACGAATATATATCCGAATGCAGAAAATCCTGAAGTATTACGTGACTTAAGCCGGATAATATTGTTTCTACTATTTTTCTGTCGGGCAATCATAACCAGCAGGCTCAGGATTTCTGCTATCAATTTGATGCCAAATACAATTATACCTGCAATATAGGCTGTAAGAATGATCCTGGTCCAGCTTATGAACGTATGTTCGTCTGTCCCGGGAGAGGAAGTTTCATATGTCCCATTTATAATCACCTCTGACAGGTTCTTTCCGAAAAACTGAATATCGACTGGTTGTCTGGTTTCGATTATTATGAAAGGTAAAATCAGTGATGCAAGAAAAGAAAGCAGGATGAAAAAACGGTTGCGTTCATACATTGTATCCCTTTTGAGGAAGAGCAGATATACAATATAAAAAGCCGCAAGTGACAACGCAACCTTTGTCATATATAATATTAGAGGATTCATTTTTCTGATTTTTGTTTTTTTACTTCACCTTCCATGATCTTCATGATCTCTTCCATCTCTTTAACAGAGATACTGTTTTCCTTTGCAAAGAAACTTACCATGTTCCCGAATGAACTTGAGAAGTAATCATTTACAAAAGTTGTAAGATGCATTTTGGAATAATCTTCCTTTGATACAATCGGAAAATATTCATGAGTTCTCCCGTAAGCTTTATGATCCACAAATCCTTTGTCCTGCAGTATCCTGATGATCGTGCTCACGGTGTTGTATGCAGGTTTTGGATCGTCAAAATGCTTCAGTACATCTTTGACAAAACCCTTCCCTATCTTCCAGAGTACCTGCATTACCTGTTCTTCAGCCCGTGTTAGTTCTCTCATGAT
>CAZKWD010000023.1:0-6450 GCA_964556175.1 uncultured Rikenellaceae bacterium | reverse complement strand
ATTTAGTTATGCAACTAAATTCTTAATTATTTTCTTAAGATAGAGTAAAAAGTAATCTAATGGAACCCCTCCGGGGTTCTCAAAACTCTTGCATTCAGATTATTAGTATTTATGAAATCCCTCCGGGATTTTATTCTCTGAAAAATATTCATTAATCAGGATTATTGATTTAATCAGAATCCCGGAGGGATTTCATAATTATTAGCAAGAATATTTGGGGAAAGCAGCGAACCGCGGAGCGGTTCCATCATCAATGGAAAGAACAAATAATGCTGAACACTATTAGGCAGAATTGAAAAAAAGTGTATTTTTATTTTTTCATTTCCGGAGGTGAGAGTTGACAAAGCTTAGTTTAAAAATAGGACTGTTTCGTGAAAATTTAAGGATCTCTGTCAGGGCTATCATATCCAACAGGGTCAGAGCGATCCTCACCATGTGTATCATTGCTATTGGAATAATGGCACTGGTTGGGATACTTACTGCTATTGATGCCATAAAATCCTCGCTCACAAGTCAGTTCACAATGATGGGAGCCAATTCATTTACAATAACCTCGCGTGGAATGACTATTATTGTCGGAGAAGCAAATTACAGAGTGAAGAATCACTCCAGGATATCATACAGGGAGGCAGTTGAATTCAAGGAAAGGTTCAAAGAACCGGCCTGGGTTTCGATCTCCTTCAATGCCTCGAGTATGACAACTGTCAAATATGGATCAGAAGAAACTAACCCGACCATTTACCTTACCGGGGTGGATGAGAATTACCTGGCTGTTTCAGGTTATGAGATTTCGTCAGGGAGGAATTTCAGTCCTGAGGAGTTACAGCTTAACAGAAGGCTGATTTTGATCGGGGCAGAAATTGTTAAGGTTCTATTCCCTGCTGATTTTGACCCTGTTGGCAATGAAATATCAGTGGCAGGATTAAAGTTTACGGTTTCCGGAGTACTTAAGAGCAAAGGGGCCAGTGCACTAAATACCGATAATGTTTGTTTCATTCCTATTACCACGGCAAGGCAATACTTTTCACGTCCGAATATGAATTTCAGTATTACGGTTATGCCATTCAATCCGGTTAATCTTGATATTTTGACAGGTGAAGCAGAAGCAATTTTCAGAATTGTCAGAAACCTTGATCCGAGAGATGAATCTGATTTCAATATTTCAAAAAGTGATAATATTGTTCAGTTATTACTTAAGAATCTTAAATATGTAACATTGGCGGCAACAATAATAGGTCTGGTGACATTATTCGGGGCTGCAGTAGGATTGATGAATATCATGCTGGTATCTGTATCCGAACGTACCAGGGAGATTGGAGTCAGAAAAGCTATCGGTGCAAAACCCAGGACAATTCAAAACCAGTTTCTTTTTGAGTCCATACTTATAGGGCAGCTTGGTGGCACCTTTGGCATTATTCTTGGGATTCTTATCGGAAATGTTGTATCTTCAATGCTGAAATCAAATTTTGTTATTCCATGGCTATGGGTAATAATGGGTGTGGTAGTATGTTTTATAGTGGGGGTGGTATCAGGTTATGCGCCGGCATTAAAAGCCGCCAATATTGATCCGATTGAAGCTTTAAGATATGAATAAAAATTAATGAATATGGATAGACATGTAATTCAGGAAGAGCTTAAAAATTGCCCGGGGATATATTATTATCCCGATATAAACAAGCTGGAACTTATCGGACGGTCAATACCTGAAAATCCTGAGCTTATATTCAAGCGTCTGGATGAATGGATTACTGTCCATTTTGATAAGAATAAAGAGCTCAATATCAGTATACAGCTTGAATATATAAACAGTGGATCATCAAAGTATCTCTATGAGATTCTAAAAAGACTTACCGGTTTCGGGCGTTCCGGTAATGTTGTTAAGATGATATGGCTTTATGAGGAAGATGATGAAGCAATGCTTGAACTTGGAGAGCATTACCGCGATACAGCCGGTATTCCTCTCGAAATTGAAATGATCGTATAAAATAACGTAGGGACGCTGCAAGCAGCATCCCTACATGTATTCAGGTACCTGTTTCTTATTATTTTGCAACCATCGGAATAAGGTCAACAACCCTGCATGAGTAACCCCATTCATTGTCGTACCACGACAAAACTTTTATCATTTTTCCGTTAACCATAGTACTCAGGGAATCGAATATTGATGAGGCTGTTGTATGAATAACGTCAGCCGATACAATAGGATCTTCAGTATATTCAAGAATACCTTTCATCGGTCCTTCAGCAGCTTTTTTCATAGCTACATTTATCTCTTCTTTTGTGACCTCTTTCTTAAGAACCGCAACAAGGTCGACCAATGATCCGGTGGGAGTGGGAACCCTAACTGAAATGCCGTCGAGTTTACCTTTGAGTTCAGGAATGACCTTGCCGACAGCTTTGGCAGCACCTGTTGTTGTTGGTATCTGTGAAAGAGCAGCTGATCTGGCACGTCTGAGATCACTGTGAGGAAAATCAAGAATCCTCTGGTCGTTTGTATATGAGTGTATTGTAGTCATATAACCAATCTCGATGCCGAAAGTGTCATTTAATACCTTGACGACAGGGGCCAGACAGTTGGTGGTACACGAAGCGTTTGAAACACACTGATGTTCAGGTTTCAGATCATCATCATTAACACCAATAACAATCATTGCATCGATAGTATCCTTTGACGGTACTGTAAGGATAACCTTCTTTGCTCCATTTTTGAGATGATCGCCATAACCACCCTTTGGACTCTCTTTTAATCTGAATATCCCTGTTGATTCTATTACTACATCCGGATTCACCGGCCAAGGAATATTGGCTGGATTCTTTTCTGCAAATACCTTTACCTTAATACCGTTTACTATGATATTCTCATCATCAAATGTGACTCCCGGATATCTTCCCTGGGTTGAGTCATATTTAAGCAAATGGGCAAGTGTATGCGTATCGGTGAGGTCATTGATACCGACTATTTCAATATCGTTTCTCTCAAGGGCAATTTTAAACACATTACGGCCAATTCTGCCGAAACCGTTAATAGCTACTTTAATTTTTGACATACCTCTATTATAATTATGGTTAATAAATCGAACCACAAAAGTAATAATTTCCTGAGAATTTACAAGGGACGGCTTCTATCAGTTACTCTTTTTCTTTGAGAAGAGATTTGAGAACCTGGTCTCCTCAGGATGGAGCGGATCAACGATTACGCCAAACCTGTAACTGGCAAATAATGAGAAATATATGGCCTTATTATCCGGGCTGGCCATGATAGGGATTTTCATGGGGAAAGCATTAACCTGCATGCCAAGCTCAATAGCATGTATTACCTTATCCTCTTTGCTGTATTCAAAATTAAATCCTCCCTTGGCAAAAAGTCCTGGAAGCACCTTTATTTCATTTAATCCCTTTGTAAAGGAAGATTTACTGTAAATATCGATTGCCTGATGTATAGATTCATCAAATTTTTCATCCCTGAGCTCCCATTCATAATCCGATACATTATACAAAACCCTGTAATAGATTGGCTTATAAAGTGAAAGCACCGGACCTCCCGAATAAAAATACCTGATAGCAACACCACCGAAATCTGCTTTACTGAAAATTTCATGTTGTCGTCCAATACCTCCCCGGAGATAGAAAACAGAATTCAGCTTGCCAAATACGAAAGTGCTGGTAGCCTGGGTATAGGGATTGCTGACTTTATATTCTTTGGGGTGCTTCAGTGTGCCTGCATCAATCTCAAGAAGACGCTTATTGAGATAGTTAATTCTTTTTGCTTCCCGGTAACTCACACCTATCCCGTCAGAATTAAGAAGTATGGCAAAAGATCTCTCGTTCCGGAAAAAAACCTTCTGCTGTTCATCCAGTTCTCCCTGTGCACTCAAATATTGTGCACCACCATACAATGATAATATAAAAATTATAAGCAGCTTTTTCATAATGAGCTTACTTATAAATCAGGGGAAATTAAATAAAGAGGAGTGTCAACCGACATTTTCAGTCTGTTCACTCTCAGCATTGGTGTAAGCCGGACATAATTCCTTATTACATGAACTGGCAACCAACGCAACTACAAAAGTGATAATAAATATTAAAGAACTCTTTTTCATACAGGGATTAAATTAATTATCTACAAAAATAAACTTTTATTTTAAAAACAATCTTTATGCCATAAATAAATTACTGACATTTTTTAGTTGTCCGGTTTTATCGATGACATCTTTCAAATCATAACATATAAACGGTTATATTGGTTCAAAAATTATAAAGCAAAAGGGATTTTATAATATGAAAGATTAATTACCAGTAACACGAAACTGAATAACATTTTTAATTTAATTTTGTTATCCCTTTATAATATACTTTATTTCAATGAAGCAGATATTAATATTATATTTATTAGCAATCATGTCAACTGAATCATTTTCACAGGGGAAGCTGCCTTTCAATAGTCTCAGCAAAGCTGAATCGTATGTAATAAATGATAAAGGTACCGAAGTACCATTTACCGGGAAATACACCAATCATAAAGAAAAGGGTACGTTTGTCTGCAAAAAATGCGGAGCAGCTCTTTATTATTCATCAGATAAGTTTGAGTCAGAGTGCGGGTGGCCAAGTTTTGACGATGAAATCAAGGGCGCTGTTAACAGAATCCCCGACGCTGACGGCATGAGGACTGAGATAACCTGTGCGAATTGCGGAGCACATCTGGGACATGTATTTATTGGGGAGATGATGACCCCTAAAAACACCCGTCACTGTGTCAACTCGCTATCACTCGATTTTGTACCTGCAATTGTTGATCAAGGAAGATATGGTACAGCAATATTTGCGGGAGGATGCTTCTGGGGTGTTGAATATTTCCTTCAGAAGGAATCGGGAGTAATCTCAGTGACCTCAGGTTACACGGGAGGACACATAAAAAATCCATCATATAAGGAAGTATGTACCGGCAGAACAGGCCATGCTGAAGCTATTAAAATTATCTTTGATCCTGAAAAAACTACCTATGAAAAGGTTCTCAGAACCTTTCTTGAGATACATGATCCCACACAGGTAGGTGGACAGGGACCGGATCTGGGTGATCAGTACCGATCGGAGATCTTCTATATGAATGATCAACAGAAAGAAGTTGCAGAAAAGAATCTTAAAATACTGAAAGATAAGGGATATAAGATAGCGACCGTTGTTACAAAAGCATCAGAATTCTATGATGCTGAGGATTATCACCAGGATTATTATTTTAACAATAACAAACTCCCGTATTGCCACGGATACGTTAAAAGATTCTGATCTGATCTTAAAAAGTCTTAAAAATTTTTTCAATTAGTGTTGTTTAGTCCGGCAATCGATTAACTTTATTGTGTTTTTGATTTGTCCGGAAAAGAATGAATTATATCTATCGCAGAAAGTCTTCTGTCAACCGTAAAACAAGACTCTGCTTTTTTATTTTCGGGATTATTGCCTGCATATTGTTTTATATCCCGGGACGGAAGATCATAAAGACTACCTCAACTGACAAATACTGCATGTCGTGTCATATTCATCCGCATGCAGACCAGAGCTGGAAGCTTTCAACCCATTACAATAATTCATCAGGAACCATTATTCACTGTGCTGAGTGTCATCTCCCTCCTGAGGGTCACGGGTACTTGTTCGCAAAGGCAAAACATGGACTGAAAGATTTGTATGGTTACTATATCAAAGACAGTGCAAAGATCGACTGGCAGAAGAAAAAGTTGCTTGAGAATGCAAAAGGATTTGTCTATGAGAATTCATGTCTGGAATGTCACGAGAATCTGTTTCCTGTAACACTTTCAGTAAATGGGGGTAATGCTCACCTCTTTTATACAACCAGTAAAGAACCTCTTAACTGCATTAACTGCCATCTTAATGTTGGCCATTATGATAAAAATGCCGTTTTACATGAGCACGATTCCAGTTTCGGGGTGATAGTCACATCAGACAGGCTACCCTTTATTGAACCGGCTGGAGTTACAGAATTTAAGAATTTTACAGAAATGATACCCGGTACTGCGGTCTCATTCGAGATGGTTGCACTGCCTGGCGGAACATTTAATATGGGAAGCCCGGGAGACGAACCTTTACGCAATGATGACGAGGGTCCTGTAAGGGAGGTGAAACTGTCACGGTTCTGGATCGGGAAAATCGAGGTAACCTGGGATGAATATATGGCTTTCTTCAGGGCAACAAGCTCACAGGGCAGGACTGAAGGTCAGGTGGTTACCCGTAAGAATACTGATGCTATAAGCGGAGCGACACCGCCATGGGGTGCCCCCGACCAGGGATGGGGTAAAGGATCACGTCCTGCAATCACAATGTCGTGGCATGCTGCAAATGTATATTGCCAGTGGCTCTCAAAAGTAACAGGGAAAAAATACCGCCTTCCGACAGAAGCAGAGTGGGAATATGCCTGCCGCGGAGAAGCGGAAACTCCTT
>CAZKWD010000022.1:0-12806 GCA_964556175.1 uncultured Rikenellaceae bacterium | reverse complement strand
TTTTTTCTGCTGCTGATGCTTACCGGTGCGGGTGATGAACTCCCGGGTATTACATGCGGTATAACGGAAATGGCAGAAGTTATTGCTATCACAAAAGCTGATGGCAAAAACAGGATAGCTGCTGAAAGTACAAGGGCTCTGTTTCAGAATGCTCTTCGCTTCTATCCTGCCTCTCAGTCAGGCTGGGAGCCCCGTGTAATGATGTGTTCTGCCCATGAAAACACAGGAATTAAAGAATTGTGGGAACAAATCAACAATTATATTGTTTTTATTAAGGCAAACGGATATTTTGATGAACACAGGAAACAACAGGCTGTTTTAAGAATGAATGATGCAATAATGGAATATCTGAATAAATCATTTCATGATAATGAGAATGTGAAGAGAGCAAAACCACACCTGGAACATTTACTGCAAAAAGGCAAAATAACTTCTTACAGAGCTGCTGTTTATTTGATTGATAAATATTTTAAAAGATGAGCCTATTATTTGAAAATTGATATATTTGTGCGCTTGATGTGATTGTAAATCTGAGAAATAATTTAAACCATTAAATATGAAGAAAATCATTTATTTGTTGCTTATGGCAGCAATTATCTATAGCTGTAGTTCTGAACCTCATTATGTTTTAAAAGGGAATATAGAGGGGTCAGACAGTGTGAAATTTATTTTACAGAAAAGAGAAGCAGGTGCTATTATAAATATAGATTCGGCAATCTCCAGGAAAGGCTCCTTCAAAATGAAGGGAACTGTGGTATATCCGGATATGGTACAACTGATTGCCCTGAACTCGATGCAAAGACTTGCTTTTTATCTTGAAAATTCCAATATAACCATAACCGGAAAGCTTGATTCACTATACAATGCTACAGTTACAGGCTCGAGAACTCAGGATGAATACCAGTCCTTTATTGATTCAAACAAATCCTTGAGTGAGAGATATTCAGCTTTGTATACTCAATATCAGGAAGCCCGCCAATCAAATAATACCGTGGAAATATCCAGGATTGAAAAAGAGGCAGAAGCAATACAGGATGAGATGACCCGGTTTCAGAAAGATTTCGTGAAAAATAATCCTTCATCCTATGTGTCTCCGTCAATATTAAGGAGCTTGAGCTATGATATGGATGCCAATGAGATAGAAGAGGCTATTAATGCTATGGATGCTGATGTAGCTCAATCACCAGTGGCACAGAGTCTTATGGAGATGGCACAGGTTATGAAAGCAGTTGCGGTGGGCCAAAAGGCTCCCGATTTTACACTGAATGATGTTGACGGTAACCCTGTTGCACTCTCATCAAAGATTGGCTCAAAGCTTCTCCTTATTGATTTCTGGGCTGCATGGTGCAATCCCTGCCGGCAGGAAAATCCCAATCTGGTGAAGGTATATAAGGAATTCAACAAAAAAGGATTTGATGTTTTCGGAGTATCCCTTGACAGGACTAAAGAGGACTGGGTAAAGGCAATTGCTGATGACAGGCTTCCCTGGACACATGTCTCGGATCTTCAGTACTGGAACAACTCTGCTGTAAAATTATATGCAGTGAACGCAATCCCGGCAAACTTCCTTCTCGATGAGAATGGCATTATCATTGCCAGGAACCTGAGAGGAGAAGATCTTTATAATAAAGTAAGCGAAATGCTGGGGGCTGCAAAATAAAATTTATAATATTGTAACTTGAAACCTGCAACTATTTATTCCTTCTTGTCGATTTCTTCAAGTATAAATCCCGTTCCCCGTACAGTGCGGATATCAATATTCTTGTCTTCAGAAATGTATTTGCGAAGACGGCTTATAAAAACATCCATGCTTCTGCCCAGGAAATAATCATCCTCGCCCCAGATCTCGGTGAGGATATCTTCTCTTGCAAGGATTTTATTCTTGTTTATAATAAAAAACTTCAGAAGCTGGGCCTCCTTCAGAGTAAGCTTTTCCTTTGAATCCCCGCATAGAAGTTCAAGTGTGTTGAACTTAAGTATTGTGTTGGAGATCTTAAATTCATCATTTGAAGTGGAATAAGCCCGTTTGAGAATATTATTGATCCTGAGTATAAGCACCTCGGGATCAAAGGGTTTAGTGATATAATCATCAGCACCTATCTTCAATCCCCGGACAATATCTTCCTTGAGGCTTTTTGCTGTCAGAAAAATTATGGGCAATTCCGGCGATTCTTTTTTAATTTTTTCACCGAGAGTAAATCCGTCCATCTCGGGCATCATCACATCAAGTACACAAATGTCGGGTTTTTCCATAGTGAACAATTCCCATGCTTCATTACCATTCCTTGCTAGTATAACATCGAAACCGCTAATGGTTACATACTGTGATAAGATATTGCCGAAATCCCTGTCGTCTTCTGCTAATAATACTTTCATAATCCCGTGAAATATTTTAATAAGGTATCGTTACTGTAAATATACTACCTTTTCCCGGTTTGCTGTTCACTGTAACGTCTCCGCCGTGAGCCACTGCAATTTTCTTGACATAGTAAAGCCCCAGTCCCAGTCCTTTATATTTATGTATATTGCCTGAAGAGGCACGATAAAACTTATCAAAAACATGTTTCTGGTCACTCCTGCTTATCCCAATGCCATTATCGGCAATCTTTATGGAAATGTTATTGTTATCGGCTTCCCCTTCAATGTTAATAACAGAATCCTTTTCGGAATATTTAACAGCATTTGAGAGAAGGTTATTTATCAGTGTTGTGAAATAAACAAGATCGATATCTGCTTTTGCTCCGTTGAATGTATATTTCTCAGTCAGTGAGGCGCAATCCCCGCAACCCGTACGGAAACTAAACACTATGTCGTTCATGATCTCTTCAACATCTATCTTCTTCTTATCGAGTTGAAACTCTGTTCTTTCCCACATGCTTATTTCCAGGATCATGTTAATGAGCTGGTTAAGGTGAACACTCTGCTTCCCGATAAGTTTTGCCGTATCAAGTATCTTCGACTCATCAGTTCTTATCCTTTCCATTTCAAGGGTTTTACCTGCTACGGTTATTGTGGCCAGGGGTGTTTTAAGCTCATGGGTCATATTATTTATGAAATCTGTCTTGAGATTTGACAATCTCTTTTCTTCCATAAGGTTACGGTATGTATAAAGGAAGATCATTACCACTATCAGGATACTGAAGATGCTCATTCCAAGAGATGCTGAAAGCTCCCTGAAAATCATACTCCTTTTAAAGGTGAGATCTATAAAGTAATTAAAATTAAGAGCGTAATTATTCCTGTCAAACCAGAAACGGTTGACCAGGATAGTCGAAGTGGATCCTGTAAGTGAATGAGCTAAACCTTCAAAATCACGTGATGGTCTCCTCTCCCTGAAGGAGGGATCCCGGTAAATGGACAAAGTGTCATCTCCAAGAATTTCAAGATTGGTGATCACTATTCTATGGGTAAACTCATTTTCAGCCCCCTGGTTTTCAAAATATTCTGATAGATATTGGGAAAGATCCTGTTCCTTGTTGAGAACGGTCGAGAAATATTCAAAGATCTCTTCTTTTTTATTCTCAAGTTCCTTATCATCAGTTATCTTTGTAAGCTCTTTTACAACAGATTCAGTGTAATAATCGAGAAGGTAATTAACGGTATCAAAAACCATCGATCGAGATCCCCTGAGCGATATATTTGCCTCCTGGGATAAAGATCTGTATCTCAGATAGAGCATCTCATCAACCTGTTTCCAGCCTCCTCTGATAATCATCACCTGGGCAATGATCATAATTGCAAATGCAATAATACCCAGGATTAAAACTGTGTTCCTCTTTTGCATACAATAGATTTCCTTCCAAAAGTATTCAATTTTTGGAAATAGGTTATTACAATCATTAAAACATTAACCCGGCATTAACTCTCTATTAACAAAATCCTGTTACCAACGGCATTATCTTTGAACTGACAATAAATAAAAAATGGCAGTCATGAAAAAAATTGGTTTTATATCAGCAGCTATTTTCCTTCTCATTCTTGTGATTCCATTCCAGCAGGTAAGTGCACAGGAGAAGTCAAAAGAGGAGAAGGAAAAGGAACATCAAATGCAGGAGATCATAGAGGCCCAGAAAAAAGCAATGACAGAGCAGAAGAAAGCCCAGGAGGAATGGTGGAAAGCATTTGAGGAACAAAAAAGTGCTTATGATGATCCAATAAGAAATTTTCATCTCCAGGTTGATACAGATGGCTTCGGAAATGCAATGAGAATTTACGGAGACAGGAGCAGGGACTGGTTTAATTATTCAGGGGAACGGGGAGATAGGCTTATTATCACTCCTGAAATGGGCACATGGAGCCCATTCTATGCTGTTGATTCTGAAAGGACCACATGGGATTTTTCGAAGTCTGTAAAAGAAACAACCTTCTCCCGGGACTATACATTTGATGTGGAACCTACTGTAGGAACAGTAATAATGTCAGTTAACGGCGATTGCAAGGCAGGTGACATCAGGATAAAAATAACCATGCCCAATGGTAAAACTTACTCCGACATAATCGTTGACGAATTCGGAAGCCTGAACTGGAGAAAATCATTTAAAATTTCCGATGAGGAGAACCAGGATAAGGCCGGAGCATGGAAATTTGAGATTAAATCTAACAAAGCCACCGGATACTTTAAGATATCACTTCAGACATATTAAATATCATTCCCTCTTCAGAAATATTTTCATTCCTTGAAAATGGGGCCGCATCAGGGGAGCAGCCCCATTTTTTATTCTGTCTGTGCTGAGGTACGGCCTCCTTTAACACTTTCTGCTCTTACTGTATATTTGGTTCCTCCCTTAACGATCCATTTAAGGTCAACACTCTGGTATCCTGCTATATTCTGAATCTCCAGCCGCTGCGGATTTTTCTTCTGCTCAGCAACGATATTAAGGTCGGCATCTTCAACAATCATTCCTGCGATTACTGTTCCTCCATCGAGATAAATATAATCGGGAGGATCGATTTTATACTTCATGTTACTTGCTGAATGGGTAGGCAGCATCCTTTTATTAACCACGGTAGCCGTCACCTCCTTCAGTCCGCCATCCAGCTTTGAGACTTTCAGGTTGGTGATCTCCAATTTTGGGGTTTGGTAAGCATTATAGATACAGAACGCGGCATTTCGATGTGCATCGGTTTCCAGCATAAACCCCGGGTGAAGTCTTCCAAAATTCTTGCTGAAACCACCTATTTCAATTTCTCCATATACAGGATGATTTACCTTCTGCCATGGCAGGAATGAATCTTCAAAGAGGAGGAGTTTTTCAAATTCATACTCGTCATAGTTGGTGGTATCGTAAAACATCAGGTAGCTGTTCCACAGCTCGTTGGAGTAGACGAAACAACCCATGGCACCATGCCACCAATCTAATTCTCCGCCATATACCGAATACAAATCTTTCCATATTGTAAGGAGTTTATAGCCGGGAATCATTTTCTCACCTGTCTTCCCGATAGCGTTTATCACCTCGTCATCTTCCCAGCTGTAAGCTTCGGCTCCACCTCCCTCAACCGAAGGTCCCCTGAGGATCATCCCCCCGGAATTATGGAATGTCTGTGTTCCGGTGATATTTCTGTGGTTTACTATGAAATCGCGGACTGCCTGGTTCTCGGGCTCGGAAAAGGGATACTTGTTAGCTCCGTACTGGACATAATTGGGTTCCCAGTTAAATCCCCAGTCCCGGTTACCGTCATAACCTCCCGGACCATCCTCGTTGATCATGCCATCACCATCATTATCGATTCCTTCCGCTCCAAGTAATTCATAATCACTCTCTTCTCCCGGTTCCACCCTGATCATTCTGCGGGGATCTTTTGGGTCGGTTATAAATCCGCCATCAGCTTTTTTCCTTCTCATCCGGCTTATATTCTTATCACCGTTCAGGTCATCGGCGCCATCCTCATCATACAGACCGTCACGATCGCTGTCCCAGGGCATCAGCCCTGACCTGGGAGGCACTCCTACGGATGTAAAGTATTCACGTGCATCGGGATTGATGGTGGGTGCAATATAAAAGGTCTTGTCGCCAAGCAGCTCCTTAATATACTTATTCTCATCGTACATCTCGCACAAGTACCAGGCTGTGTACATAGCCATTTCTGTACCCTGGAGCTCTATTGAATGTATATTGCCATCGATCCATAAGGCCGGTTTGAGCCCGGGATCACCCGTTTTTTTGTCAGAAATAGTAAGAACATTTATTTCGCGTCCCTGGTATGATTTCCCGAGAGTGCCGTGTGTCACAAGATTGGGATAAGCGGCGGCCAGTTTTTTACAGAAATCAGTGACTCCGGCAACAGTATAGTATTTATTCCACGATACCTGTACCCTGGGATTTGCGGGAGTACCGGCAGCCTTGAAAAACAGCTCTTCACCCTGTGAAATTGCAGGAATGGTCAGAAACAGAAGAGCTGATGTAATAATGACAAATGATATTATTTTTTTCATGATTGACTTTTTGAATAGTTTTTATTTCAGATCCAGCGTTGTATTTATAATCCCTGTGTTTATTGCTCCGGCGGTTATTTTAACAGGACCTTTTCCCAGTATTAGCCAGCTGAATTCAGCCGAACAGTCACCTTCAAGTCTTGGTATACTATGCACCTTATTCCCGCTCAGGAATTTCTGACTCTTATTTATATCAACGCTTATCCGCATTATCCTGTTCCACATATTACTTTCACCCGCTTCGGTGCATGTTGCAAATATTCCTTTGTTATGTACCTTCACCGATACACGAAAGAGATCATCACCTATATTTTCAACCTCTGCATCAAGGAACTCCAGATCAGGATGCATAGCTGCAATATCAACTATGAATTCATAATTTTTGGTTATCAGCTCTTCAAGTTTGTCAGCGGGAGGATTTGTCATAACAAAGGGTTTGATCCCGCCTGCCTCGGTTTTCTTACCCGGGAAGTCGGGGTGTTTTATCTCGGTCCAGGGAACAAAAACATCCTCCATGTTATTGTCTTCAGCATATTTGAGAAATGCAGCCTCCCTGTTTTTGTCTTTTTCCACAGGAAACCACCATGCCGGTGTACTGAAACTATAACGGCCGTAGTGATAATATGACCAGTCCATGAAATTTCCGGGAGTTGATCTCTTGGGCGGGGCTCCTTTAATATCAGTTATTTCACGATATTTTTCAGAAACAAGCCTTACGATAATCTCATCTGACTTAAGAACGCTTGTAATCTTTCTGGACTGCCTCATTCTGCCTCTCTGACCCCTTGAGGAAGGAGGACCCTGTCCGGGGGTAGGGGGTTGATCTTCTCCTGAAGCCTGATCCCGTGAACCGGGCTGACGTTCCGGCGGAGCTTGCTGTCCCAGATTATCCTGCGGACCGAAAGCAAAAGTGGCATAAATGTTAAAATGGTCGAACAGGAAATCGAGTACAGCTTTTGTCTCAGGCTCTGATACCGGGTGCAGCCCTGCATTGGTCCCGAATTCTTCATAGTCAAATGTAAGGTTACGGTTGAAGTTAACACCCCCCGGTCCATCTTCATTAAATACACCGTCCTTGTCATTGTCGGTCCCTTCAGAATAGACAAAATATGACCCGGTTTGTCCTTTTGACAGATCGGCAAGCGTCATAACTCTTTTATCTTCAGCGTATTCCATAAATGAGCCGGCCGGGTCAATAACACGGATAAGAGTTATAAATCCATCATTATTAAGGTCTTCAAAGGGATCCTCATTTGTCATAAAATCCCTGTCTTCATCAGTTGACCTGGCGTTTGTGTTTCTTTCATACTTCAATGCTGAGAAGAATTGTTCGGTAGCATCGGGACTGACATCAGGAAAGACATAGAAAGTGATTTTTTCAAGCAGAGCTTTTATTTCGGGTGATGCTGATTCCTTTAGCAGAGAGGCAGCAAAACCAAGAGTGAGCTCTTTCCCCAGGATATGACTTCCCTCTATACCTCCGAGGACAGCGATACCCGGCTTGTTATCTGAGTCACCCGTGCCGATAGTCAAAACAATCACATCATGATCACCCGTACTTTTTGCAAGGGAACTGACTGAGCATAAGGCGGGATACTCCTTTTTGAGAACATCGGCCTTTTGCATCATTGTCCTGTGATTGTTGTACTGAGCCTGCGCACCGGCATACCATAAGAAAAGGAAGCCGATGATGGTCAGCATTAATTTCTGTGCAGGTATTTTCATATCGAGATTATTATGTTAATTATGTTTATCAGGTTTGGCTGGTCTTTTTGCAGGTGGTCTTAACTCGTTATTGTTGAAAGAGGGATCCCAGTTGGTGTTTTTGAAAAACTCTGCGGTATCGGTATTAAAGTAACCAAGGACATGTTTGGGAGAGATTGTGAAGATCAATTCATCATTATCGCCATAATAGGGGTCTGTGATAGTCATGACCTCCTCTATCCCCGTGTCATATTTATTCGAAACATCCGAATATATATGGTATATCTTCCTTGGTATGGCCAGAATAATGGTAAACATCCCATAGTCCTTTCTCTGGAAAAGAAAATAGGTAATTTCAATGGGGTCATTCGGATTGACACGATCAGTGGAATGAGGAAGCTGGCTCTCAAATATAAAGCCCTCTTCCATTATCTTTTCAACAACAGCAAATTCTTTGGTGTTATGTAGGAAAAGGTAACAGTCTTTAAATTCCTGCAGGATGCCTGCAAGTATCTCTCCTTTATTCTTCATCCGGCCATGAGAGCTATTTCCAATTATCAGTCTCAAAAATAGCGTATATTATTTTATTTACAACACATAAACCTTTTGTTCTGTTATATGTTAAATTTGTATCATGCACCGGAAAATATATTTCTATGTGGCTAAGGAAAATAAATTATTTGCACATAAAACGAATTTTTGCTCTTTCTGTTTTTTTGATCCTGATGTCATGCAACCCTAATCCTTCAGGAGCAGATAAAGACATAATAACTGTAAGCATAGCCCCCTTTAAATACTTTATAGATGAGATAGCCGGGGAAGATTTTATTGTAAACATTATTGTTCCTTCCGGGGCTAATCCTCATAACTATGAACCATACCCTGAGCAGATAAATAACTTGCGCAGATCAAAAGCCTATATAAGCAACGGGTTCCTGGGGTTTGAAAAAGCCTGGCTCAGCAGGTTTTATGAGATCAATAAAAGCATGATAAAGGTATCTCCCGGTGACAATATAGATCTAATATCTTCCGGGCACCGGCATGAAGGTGATAATACTGAGGGAGCCGATCCTCATTACTGGGTCTCCCCGAAATGTGCTTTGGTCATTGCTTCATCTGTGAGAGATCTGCTCTGTACTTTAAACCCGGGCGAAAAGGGGAAATATGAATCAAATTATGGCACTCTGTGTTCAAAGATCTCAAAAGCAGATAATCTGGCAGATTCCCTGTTTTCAGGGGCAATGGGGAGGTCTTTTATGATTTACCACCCGAACCTGGGATACCTTGCAAGAGATTATGGGCTTAATGAAATAGCAGTGGAGTTTGAAGGTAAAGATCCCCCGCCCTCGAGGTTCAGGGAACTTATTGACCTTGCCAGGTCAGAGAATATTAAGACTATATTTGTCCAGAAAGAGTATGACATAAGGCATGCCAGTACTATAGCCCGGGAAATAGATGCCAGCATAACAGTGATTGACCCCCTTTCTGAAGATTGGCTTGCAGCAACAATGGAAATAATAACTGAATTGCATAAAAGCTTTACAGAAAACATACAAAACGACTGAAAAATGCCCTATCTGATTGAAATGAACTCCGTTACAGTTTCCTACGATAACGTTATTGCCCTAGAGGATGTCAGTTTCAGGGTAAATGAGAACGATTATATAGGTGTGATAGGTCCTAACGGAGGCGGTAAAACGACACTTCTTAAAGTAATATTAGGATTAATAAAACCTGTCAGCGGAAAAATAACCCTTAACAGCAGTCTGATTAACGGGAGCGGAATAGGTTACCTGCCACAGTTATCAACCGGGGACACAGCTTATCCCGTATCTGTCACCGATGTAATACTATCCGGAATGATGATAAGCAAAAAGATTATCTCAAGAATGTCATCATCCGACAGGGAAAGAGCCGGGCAGGTGATAGAAGAACTGGGGCTCACATCTGTTGCAAAGTCATCATTGAATGAATTGTCGGGGGGGCAGTTACAAAAGGTTTTCCTTGGCAGGGCAATTATCGGGAATCCAAAATTACTGCTGCTGGATGAACCAGGCAACTTTGTTGATTTGAATTTTGAAATTGAATTCTATGAGAAGCTCAAGGACCTCAACAAACGTATGGCCATTCTGATGGTATCTCATGATATAGGGATGATATCAACACATGTCAAGTCATTCGCATGTGTGAACAGGGGGCTTCACTATCACTCCTCATCAGAAATAACCAATGAACAGCTGGCAGCTTACGGCTGCCCGATTAAGCTTATAACACATGGAGATGTTCCTCATACTGTACTTAAAACCCATAGCTGATTGGAAGAAAGTATTTTTCAATATGAATTTATTTTAAAGGGTCTCCTGGGAGCCCTGTTTGCCAGTATAACAGCAGGACTTGCAGGAACATATATTGTTTCCAGGCGAATGGTATTCCTGAGCGGCGGTATTACACATGCATCGTTTGGCGGCATAGGCATAGGATATTTTGCCGGTTTCAATCCTGTTGTGGGAGCCGCAATATTCGGGATCATTTCTGCCCTCGGGGTGGAATATTTATCGGTCCGGCATAAGATCAGGGAGGATTCAGCAATAGGAATATTGTGGGCATTCGGCATGGCAATCGGAATAATTTTTATTTACCTGACACCAGGCTATTCTCCCGACCTCATGAGCTATCTCTTCGGGAGCATTCTCACAGTAACAAGTGCCGATATTATTGCACTTGGAATTATGTCTCTTATACTAATATCCTATTTTAGCATATTTTATCGGACAATTTTGTATATATCTTACGATGAGGCATTTGCGAGGACATATTCGCCTTATGTCAATACCTTTAAATACATTACAACAGCCCTGATAGCACTAACGATTGTCCTCAATATAAGGATGGCAGGTGTTATTCTTGTACTCTCGCTCCTTACCATACCGCCAAATATAGCAATGATTTTTACCAGAGTCTATTCCAGGATAATCGTCTATTCGGTAGTGGCAGGATTTGCAGGAACAGCTGCCGGATATGTGATTTCCTATTTTGCGGGGATACCGGCAGGAGCCACCATCATCTTCACACTGGTGGTGATATGGGGTTTGGCTAAGCTTGTTAAGAAAATAACCTCTGCATAGAATTTTGTATTGTTTTGAAATTGGATAATTAATTTTTTTGAGATAACATTTAAAGTGATAATATATGGATTATGATCTTATAGTAATTGGAAGCGGTCCCGGGGGATATGTAGCGGCCATCAGAGCATCGCAGCTGAAAATGAAGGTTGCTGTTGTAGAGAAAGAGGAACCGGGAGGTGTCTGCCTCAACTGGGGATGCATCCCTACCAAGGCATTGTTGAAAAGCGCCCAGGTTTTAGGATACATGAAGCATGCATCAGATTATGGTATTAATATTGAAGGAGAGGTAAAAGCCGATTTTGGTGCAATCATTGCGCGAAGCCGCAACGTGGCCGCGGGAATGAGCAAGGGAATAGAGTTCCTGTTTAAAAAGAACAACATAACACATATCAGAGGGTTCGGACGCCTGTCGGGATACAACAGTATAGAAGTCGAGGATAAAGAAGGAAAGATAACAAAGATTACAGCCCGGAACATCATTCTTGCTACGGGTGCAAGATCAAAGGAGCTGCCAAACCTGAAACAGGATGGCAAGAAAATAATCGGGTACAGAGAAGCAATGACACTGCCGGGACAGCCGGCTTCAATGCTTATTGTTGGTTCCGGAGCAATCGGAAGCGAGTTTGCAAATTTCTACCAGGCTATAGGAACAGACGTGACACTTGTTGAATTTCTTCCGCGACTTGTTCCCAATGAGGATGAAGAGATATCAAAACAGCTTGAGAGATCATTTAAGAAGCTTAAGATGAAGATAATGACCGGCTCATCAGTTGAATCGGTTGATACTTCAAAGGAAAAATGCGTGGTGACAATAAAGACTCCAAAAGGCATTGAGACACTTGAAACTGATATCGTTATGTCAGCTGTCGGTGTGACGACAAACCTTGAAGGTATAGGCCTTGAAAATACCGGTGTAAAAACAGAAAACGGGAAAGTGATAGTCGATGAGTTTTACTGTACTTCAGCAGAGGGACTATATGCCATTGGCGACATTGTCCATGGTCCTGCCCTTGCACATGTTGCATCAGCAGAGGGGATAATATGTGTTGAAAAAATTGCCGGCAAAGAAGTTGAGCCGCTGGATTACAATAACATTCCATCCTGCACATATACAAGTCCCGAAATAGCTTCATGTGGTCTTACCGAGGCAGCAGCCAGGGAGGCCGGATATGAGGTTAAGGTAGGGAAATTTCCTTATACAGCTTCAGGACGAGCCAGTGCAGCAGGTTCAAAGGATGGCTTTATCAAGCTTATTTTTGATGCTGCTTACGGAGAACTGCTTGGAGCTCACATGATAGGGGAGAATGTAACGGAAATGATCGCGGAGATTGTAGTAGCAAGGAAACTTGAGACCACTGCTCACGAGATAATAAAAGCAGTTCATCCTCATCCTACCATGTCAGAAGCTATAATGGAAGCAGCAGCCGCAGCTTACGGTGAGGTGATACACTTATAACAGACTTCAGGCGTAAGGCGGCAGGCATCAGGGAGGTCTCACACAATACGCCTGATACCTGTCGCCTGAAGCCTCCTTTTTTAAC
>CAZKWD010000021.1:0-12901 GCA_964556175.1 uncultured Rikenellaceae bacterium | reverse complement strand
TGATGAATTCATCGAGAACCTGTGACAGGTTTGGATCTCCTATTTCCTGCAGATCATAATAGACCCTGGTACTGGGTTTCTTTATATTTATGATCCTGTTTAGATCTATTGGCGTTGCAATAATAACACTGTCGCATTTGGTCCTGTTGATTGTGGTTTCCAGATCGTGTAACTGCTGTTTCCCGTAACCCATTGCGGGTAAGAGTGTCCCGATATCCGGATATATCCTGAAAGTTTCTGTAAGTCTTCCGACAGTATATGGTCTGGGATCAACAAGACCTGCAGCTCCGAACTTACGGGCAGCAACTACACCGGCACCTATTTTCATCTCACCATGAGTCAGTGTCGGGCCATCTTCAACAACCAGCACTTCTTTTCCTCTTATCACAGATGGATTATCAACCTTTATTGGTGAAGCGCCATCAATGACGACAGCTTTAGGATTAACTTTTGCAATACTTTCACGCACCACCTGAATTCCCTCAGGAGCAGCAGTATCTATCTTATTAATTATCACTACATCAGCCAGCCGCAGATTTACCTCCCCGGGATAATACTTTAATTCATGTCCTGCTCTGTGGGGATCCGTGATAGTAATCATCATATCAGGTTTAAAGAAGGGAAAATCATTATTGCCTCCGTCCCACACAATAACATCACAACCTGAAGGATCCTTCTCTGCTTTACGCAAAATTGCCTCATAGTCAACACCTGCATAAATAACATTGCCTCTTACCAGATGAGGTTCATATTCCTCCATCTCCTCAATAGTGCATTTATGTTTATCCAGATCTTTTATGACCGCAAATCTCTGTACTTTTTGAGCAATAAGATTTCCGTATGGCATCGGATGACGCACGGCAACCACCTTCAATCCTTTCGACATAAGTATCTCTATTACTCTTCTTGAAGTCTGACTTTTACCACAGCCAGTCCTCACAGCACCAACAGCAATTACAGGCTTTTCACTTTTAACCATTGTATAATAAGGTCCCAGCAAAACAAAATTTGCACCTGAAGCATTCACGATTGCACTCACTGACATCACCTTCTGGTATGTAATATCGCTGTATGAAAAGATACAGTCATCAACTTTATACTTTCTGATAAGTTCAGGAAGATTTTCCTCTGCAAAGATCGGAATACCTCCGGGATATAATTTGCCTGCAAGCTCCTTCGGATATTTCCTCCCATCAATATCGGGTATCTGGGCAGCAGTAAATGCCACAACTTTATAATCCTTGTTATTTCTGAAATAGGTATTGAAATTATGAAAATCCCTTCCAGCTGCACCAATTATAATGACATTCTTTTTACCCATAAAAACCTCCTTAATTAAAAGTGAAAAATTATCTTAGATGAAAGACGTTTAATTTTAATATGACACAACAAATGTATAATTTGCATATTGAAATTCCGAACATTTAAAGGGATTTTTTTATATGCTGTTTATGTAGTATAATATTCTGTATACCAGATATTTAATCATGCTATTACAATAACGGTTGAACATGTTAAAGAAATTGGTTTGGATATCATAAGGCATATGTTAAATTCTTTGTACTATTATATCAGTATATGAATGTGCTCGCCCACATATATTTATCAGGTGATGATGAAGAGATAATTATCGGTAATTATATCGGGGATTATGTAAAAGGGCGAGATTATCTCAATTATCCCGATCTTATCCGCAAAGGTATAATACTCCATCGCCACATTGATGATTTTACCGACCGACATCCGGTTGTACATCGAAGCAAGATATTTTTTTCGAAAAAATACCACAGGTATGCAGGAGTTGTAACAGATATTATTTATGATCATTTTCTGACAAAGGAATGGGATTTTTTCTCAAGAAGGCCTCTTGAAAGTGTGACATATAACTTCTACAGGGCAATGGTTAATAATTTCGATATTCTGCCTGCCGAGGTCAGTGAAATGATGCCTTTCTTTATAATCAATAACTGGATAGAATCATACCAGACCGTACGTGGGATCGGCCATGTATTGAAGACACTGAGTAAGCGTTCCACCCTGCCCAGTCAAACAAGGTTTGCAATTCGTGCATTGAAGAAAAATTACTATTCTCTGCAGGACGATTTTATGGAGTTTTTCCCACAGCTTATCGATTATGTGGAAAAAGATTTTGGGGTTGAGATCTCACACAGAATAACAATTCCGTTCTGATCATATCAGGTATTCTGCACGACCGGCATCAAGCCTCAGAAAAATAAATAACAATATTGTGAATCCCCACAAAGAGCTTCCTCCATAACTTAAAAATGGCAATGGAATGCCAATAACTGGTACCAGGCCTATGGCCATACCTATATTTATAAAGAAATGAGTAAACAGAATTGATATAACACCATAACCGTATATTCTTGAAAACGCCGAACGTTGTCGTTCAGCAAGAATAATGAGCCGCAGCAGCAGAAAGAGGTATAAGATGATAACCGTAACCGATCCAAGGAAGCCCCACTCCTCACCAATAGTACAGAATATAAAATCGGTACTCTGGGCAGGAACAAACTTGAATTTCGTTTGAGTTCCCTGCAGATATCCCTTTCCTGTAAGTCCGCCTGATCCAATTGATATCATCGACTGGTTCACATTATATCCGGTGCCATGAGGATCTGACTCGAAGCCCAACATAATTTCAACCCTCTCCCTCTGGTGAGGCTTAAGTAAATGACTGTAAGCATAATCCACCGAATTGATATATAACACACTGCCAAGAAGAAACAGATAAATAACAAGTATTGACTTTGCTTTCCTTAGGTAAATATGGTACACAAATGTTATCCCTGAAATTATAAGTGATATCATTATGATCAGTTTATTATTAAGCGATTTGAAAATAAAATGATCAAGACCATATAATATTCCGAAAATGATTATGAAAATTCCAAGACCGGAAAAACATGTCTTCCATTTTCGTGTAGCAAACAATGTAATAAGAAAAACTGCACCTATAAGTGCAAGCTCAAGGTAGACATCACTTAAAAGAAGTGTCAGAAAAAAAAGTATCACCATAAGCAGTCCCGACAGAAAAACATATGGGCTCATCCCTTCCCTGAAAAGGACGAGGAAAAATGAAAAGAATACAACGGTTGATCCCAGATCCGGCTGTAATGCAATAAGAAAAGCCGGCAAAAGAATTATTCCGATGGCAGGCATTAATATATTCAGTCTGGTTAGCTCCAGTCGCCGTTTGTTAAGATAATCGGCAAGCACCAGTGCTGTTCCGAATTTGGCAAACTCGGAAGGCTGAAGACTTATCTGGCCGAATTCGAACCACGATTTTGCTCCGTTAATTTCTTTGCCAAGCAAAAGTACCAGTAAGAGCAGGAACATAAGTCCTCCATATATGAACCAGGCAAAGAAAAGATAGAATCTTGTATCAATAATCACTATAAATGCAGCAAGAACGAACGATGCAATAATCCAGATAAATTGTTTCCCGTAACGTTGAGAAAGATCAAGAATGCCCTTATATTCTTCGTTATATACTGCAGCATAAATATTGAACCATCCCATCATTACCAGGATGAGGAAAAGCAGGATCGTCACTTTATCGATCCTGATCCAGATATTAATCCTGCGTGTCAATTTCCTGCGATTTGTTTATCAGGTCCAGTTCAAGTATTCTCTGTTCCTTCCATTTACTGGCAAGAGATATTTGTCCTGCAATATATTTCTCAATCATCAGGCTTGCCACAGGAGCGGCATAGGTGGCACCGAAACCTGCATTTTCAACATAAACGGCTATTGCAATCTTAGGATTTTCCTTAGGAGCAAAAGCAATAAACACTGAATGGTCCTCTCCATGAGGATTCTCTGCTGTTCCTGTTTTTCCGCAAACGACAATATCCTGTAATCCTGCTATCCGGGCTGTTGCACCTGCTCCTCCATTGACAGCAGCTTCCATTCCAAGGATGATACTTCCGAAATTAACAGAATCAATGGTTATTGTATGTTTCGTAGTAAAAGTTGTATCGATACTTTTCCTGTTACCAATTGATTTGACTATATGAGGAGTATAATAAAATCCCCTGTTTGCAATGGTGGCAGTCATATTAGCCATCTGCAGTGGAGTTGTCCCTATTTCTCCCTGGCCAATAGCCAGTGAGATCACATTCAACGCTTTCCATTTGTTTTTGCCATAATATTGGTCAAAATATGATGATCCCGGAACTAATCCCGGTAATTCATTCACAAATTCGCTGCTCAGTCTCCTTCCAAAACCAAATTCATCAAGGTAACTCTTCCATTTTTCATATGCCTCGGCAACAGAATTATATGCCGGATTCTCAAGGATTCTTCTGAATGTCTGACAGAAATAAGAATTGCATGAATTCATTATTGCTCCTTCCAGATCAAGAGGTGATTCGTGGGAATGACAACGTACAAAAAGGTAACCGTTATCACAGCCAAATTCCGTTCCGGGATAAATTACCTTTTCCTGAAGCCCTATAAGTCCGTTCAGAGGTTTAAAGGCAGATCCCGGAGGATATGAAGCCATAAAAGCCCTGTTAAAGAGAGGCAGCAGGGTATCGGACTGAAGCCTGGAAAAATTCTCCGATCTGATCCGTCCCACAAGAAGGCCGGGATCATAACAGGGAGATGAGATAAGTGTAAGTATCTCTCCTGTTGCCGGTTCGATGGCCACTATGCTGCCTGTTTTGTTTTTCATAAGCTGTTCACCATATTCCTGCAGATCAAGATCGATTGTTGAAATAATATTTGCTCCCTGGACAGCCATCGTATCGAAGCTGCCATCAGCATATGATCCCTTTACACGGCTGTAAACATCTACCATATAGATCTTTATGCCGCGTGTTCCCCTCAGCTCACTTTCATAGGCCTCTTCAATACCAAGCTTACCTATATAGTCGCCTGGTTTATAATAGGTATTCTGTTTAATTATGTTTTCATCCACCTCGCTAACATATCCGAGCAGATGTGAGGCGATGGGTCTTGAATATTTTCTTAGGGTTCGCGGCTGAACATAAAACCCCGGATACATGAACATTTTTTCCTGGAACTGCGCATAAGTCTCTGCAGCTATCTGCTTTAAAAATACCGAAGGGGCCCTCCGTGAATAGCTGACGGCAGCTTTCATCCTCTCCTTGAAAAATTCTTTCGTAATTCCCAGTTCACTGCAAAATAATGAGGTATCCATGGTGCTTGTCTGTGCCGGCACAACCATGAGATCATAAGCTGCCTGGTTAAAAACAATAAGCTTCTCATTTCTGTCGTATATAAGTCCCCGTGCAGGATACTGAGTTACATATCTTAAGACGTTGTTATCAGCAGATAACCTGTAAGTATCTTCAATAACCTGAATTGAAAACAATTTGATTACCAGCAACAGGCCTGCAAGGATTATAATCCCGGCTATTACATATCTCCTTCTGGTATATGTATCTTTCATGAGCTTTTCATTTATTTCCTTTCCCTGGCATATTCCAGGAGAATAATAAAGGTTATCGAGAATAGAGAACTTAATATAACCCTCAACAGTGTACGGAAGAAATCAGTAAGACGAAAAACCTCCAGATAAAACAAGGCTGTATGATGAATGAGTACTACAATTAATGTATATATCAGGTACCATTTGAATCCGTAAATTATCATCGAAGGGTCAGAACCGGGTTCATAACCGTCCCTGGGTGAAATTAATCTCATTACGTGGGGACGGACAAATCCTGCAAGGACTGTTGCTGATGCATGCATGCCCGGAGAGCCGCAAAAAAGGTCTATAGTCAGCCCCGTGAAGAATGCAATAATAAGCAGCAGCCATGATGATATTTCACATGGCAGGAGCAGTATGAACATAATATAGATCCACGGGTTTATATAACCGCTGAATTCAATATTATTGAACAACAAAACCTGCAGAAGTATCAGCAAAATAAATATCAGACCATATCTTAAAATCGAATTGATCATTGAAATGATTCTTCAAGTTCAACCTGTTCTTCTTTCTGCATATTCCCCAGTACATTAACAAAATAAAGTTTCTTAAAATCTGTTTCCAGCAGGACTTCAATTTTGTAAAAATCTCCTCCCGGGTTTTCAAAATCGTACACTGTCCCTATCATGATCCCTTCAGGGAAGATTGCGGAGAAACCTGTTGTTTCAATTGTATCTCCAACACTGACAGGCACATGTTGTGGTATTTCGCTCAGCATAGCATATTTATAGTCACGTCCATCCCAGTTTAATGACCCGAAATACCCGTTCGATTTAATTCTTGCGCTGATCCTGAAATCAAGGTTAAGAAGTGACATGACAACAGAGTAGTTTTCGGAGCAGCCTACTATAACACCTGCAATACCTTCAGCCGTTGTTACCGCCATGTCGACTGACAAACCATGCTTTTCCCCCTTATCGATAGTAAAGAAGTTTTTCTGCTTATTTACAGAATTATCAATAACCCTGGCTGAGGTATATGTGTATTGTTGATGGTATATTGTATCGGAAACTGAAAAAAAAAGCAGGTCTTCTTTATTTTTCAACTTCTCCACGGTACTTTTTAGTGAGGTGTTTTCTGCTGCAAGTTCCTGGTTTATTTCCCTTAATCTGAAATATGATCTTGTGTTGCTGATTCGTTTTTCCACACCCCTTGTAACACCCTGGATTCCTTTTACAACCCGTGTGTTATGATAATTATTACCTGTGCTGAGCAAATAAAGGGCAATCCCTTCAAGTATAAGGAAGATTATCAGGTTGTTATACTTCGCCAGAAAATTCAGCAGGTTTCTCATTCACACAGGTAGATTATCTCATGAGGAACGGAAATTTGTCAACATTCTTTAGAGCCACACCTGTACCACGTGCGACAGCATGAAGGGGATCCTCAACAACATTGAACTTAATATTTATCTTATCTGTAAATCTCTTATCCAGGCCTCTTAACAGGGCTCCTCCGCCAACCATGTATATTCCTTTGTTCACTACATCTGCGTAGAGTTCCGGAGGTGTTTGTTCAAGCACATTCAAAAGCGCTGCCTCAACCTTTGACAGTGATTTATCAAGGCAATAGGCTATTTCCTGGTATGAAATAGGTATTTCAATCGGCAGGGCAGTCATTATATTCGGCCCCCTGACAATATAATCGGCCGGTGGATTATCGATGTCAGGCAGGGCTGCTCCTACACCTATTTTAATATCTTCAGCAGTTCTTTCACCAATTTTGATATTATGCTGGTGCCGCATATAAGCCTGAATATCAGCTGTAAAGCCATCGCCTGCGATCCTTATAGATTTGTTGCATACAATACCGCCCAGAGCGATTACAGCTATCTCGGTTGTACCTCCTCCAATATCTATTAACATAAAACCTTCTGGGGCTTCAACGTCAAGGCCTATTCCGATAGCTGCAGCCATTGGTTCATAGATCATATAAACGTCCCTGCCCCCGGCATGCTCGGAAGAATCGCGAACTGCACGTATTTCAACCTCTGTACTGCCTGACGGTATACACACAACCATCTTCAGGGATGGAGAAAAGAAACGCGGACCCCTGTTAATCATTTTAATCATTCCTCTTATCATCAGCTCGGCAGCATTAAAATCTGCAATCACGCCATCCTTCATCGGTCTGATTGTTTTTATATTCTCATGTGTTTTACCATGCATCTGCCTTGCTGCTTCTCCTATTGCTATCAGTTTTCCCGTGTTTTTGTCTATTGCAACTATGGATGGTTCATCAACGACAATTTTATCATTGTGAATAATTATAGTATTGGCTGTTCCGAGATCAATAGCAATCTCCTGCGTCAAAAATGAAAAGAGTCCCATTTAATGAGAATATTAATTATAGGTTAATGTTTAAAATGCCTTATTCCTGTAAATACCATTGCCATTCCGTTCGAAGAACAGTAATCAATTGATTCCTGGTCACGTACTGATCCTCCCGGCTGTATTACAGCTGTTATACCTGCTTTATGTGCTATTTCCACACTGTCGCCGAAAGGGAAGAAAGCATCGGATGCCATTACTGATCCCTTCAGGTCGAATCCGAATGTTTTTGCTTTTTCAATTGCCTGCTTAAGAGCATCAACTCTTGAGGTTTGACCAACACCGCTTGCACAAAGCTGGCTATCCTTGGCTATAACAATGGTATTTGATTTACTATGCTTTACAATTTTATTTGCGAATACAAGATCGCTAAATTCAGAAGGTTCCGGAATCCTTGGTGTAACAGGTTTCATGTCTTTTTCCGATTCAGTATTATTATCCCGTTCCTGCCACAAAACACCATTCAGTAATGACCTGTAACTGTATAGATTCTTTATCTGTGTTTCCCTTTCAAGGATGATCCTGTTTTTCTTGTGCTTGAGTATTTCAAGTGCAGGTTGTGTGTATTTGGGTGCGATGATTATTTCACAGAATATTTTATCCATTTCGGCTGCAGTTACCTCATCAACAGTTCTATTAGTTGTAATGATGCCTCCAAAGGCTGAAACGGGATCACATGCCAGGGCTGCTTTCCATGCTTCTGTGATATTGTCCCTCGAAGCTGCCCCGCAGGCATTGTTATGTTTGACTATCACAACCGTTGTATCAGAAAAATCATCGATTAGATTAAGAGCAGATTCTATATCCAGCAGGTTATTATATGATATTTCTTTCCCGTGGAGTTTATCAAACAGCTTGTCGGGGTCGCCGAAAAATATCCCTTTCTGATGAGGATTTTCACCATACCGGAGAGGATATACTTTATCTATGCTTTCCCTGAAAGCTTGTATCCCTGCCTCCCTGTTGAAATACCTGAAAATTGCCGTATCGTAATTTGATGAGATTTTAAATGCATTGGCAGCAAAAAGTTTTCTTTCCCGGAGAGTTGTAACGCCCTTCTTTACCTGCAGGATTTTCAGGAGATCAGGGTATTGTTCCCTGCCTGAGATAACCAGCACATCATTATAGTTTTTTGCCGCTGCCCTGATCAGAGATATACCGCCGATATCTATCTTCTCAATTATTTCATTTTCATCATCGGTACTGCTTACCGTTTCCTCGAATGGATAAAGATCGACAATTACCAGGTCTATTTCGGGTATCTTATACTTTGCCATCTGCTCCAAATCTTCAGGATTCTCTCTTCGTGCAAGAATGCCGCCGAAAACTGACGGATGAAGTGTTTTGACCCTGCCTCCGAGGATTGATGGATATGAAGTCAGATCTTCAACCTTTTCCGCAGGGATATTCAGGTCTTTTATGAATCTGAAAGTCCCTCCTGTTGAAAATATTTTAACATCCAGTTTATGCAGAGTCCTTACTATATCATCCAGACCCTCCTTATAAAAAACTGAAATTAAAGCGCTTTTAATTCTTTTTTCACTCATTATCTGATGATTATGATTGTCAAATCCTTAAAGTTCGGGCGATTAAAAATATATATTTTTTTGTTAACCTCAATAAATAAGCACCATGAATATCTGCACAAGAGAATTAATTGGTCATGAGCTTTCTTTTTTCTTATATTTGAAGCTCGATAATTTTCTTTAGTTAAAAAGATGTTTTTCAGGTTGTTTAAAGAAGGGTTTCTGTATGCTGTTAACTCATTCCTTGTTAATAAGTTAAGGACTTTCCTTTCGCTATTTGGCATTACCATCGGGATCTTTTCGATAATTTCTGTATTTACTGTTCTTGACTGGATGGAAAAAGCGATTCGTGATTCCATTGCAACCCTTGGAGATAACGTAATTTATGTTCAGAAATTCCCATGGTCATTTGATCCCAACCTTGAATGGTGGGATATCATCAAATGGCCTGTGGTGTCGCTAAAGGATTATGAGGCTTTACTCAGAAAGTCAACCAGGGCCGAGGCAACCTGTTTTTCAGTCACTGAAGCAGAATCAATCCGTTACAGAAAAACCCAGGCAAATAATGCATACATCTGGGCAGCAACTCATGAATTTGAAGTACTCAGGTCATTTGAAATAGAGAAGGGCAGATATTTTACTCCTGAAGAGTCAGCCTCAGGAAGGAATGTCGCGATAGTTGGATATGAGGTTGCTGACAGGCTTTTTGAAGGTATAAATCCTATTGGCAAAGAGATCTCTATTGCCGGTCATAAGACGAATGTGATAGGAGTCTTTAAAAAGGAGGGTAAAGGAGGAATAAGTGACAGCGGAATGGATGAGATGACACTTGTTCCGGTAAATTTTGCACGTAACTTCATCAACATGCGTAATCCTTTCCTTGGATCCAATATTATGATCAGGAGTAAAGATGGCGTTTCAGTAGAGGAACTCAGCGACGAGGTTACTATGATCCTGAGAGCTGCACGCAGACTTCATCCCGGGGAGGAATCAAATTTTTCTGTCAACAAGGCTAGCCTGCTGACCCAGAGTTTTGAAACCGTATTTGCCGGAATAAATATTGGAGGCTGGATCATTGGAGGATTTGCCATCCTTGTTGGTGGTTTCGGGATTGCAAACATCATGTTCGTTTCGGTGAGAGAAAGGACAAATATAATAGGCATTCAGAAAGCTCTTGGAGCAAAACGCTTTTTTATATTACAGCAGTTTCTGACAGAATCGGTATTACTTTCTATTGCCGGAGGTCTGGTTGGTGTTTTCCTTATCTTCATTGCAACTCTTGTTATAAACTACCTCTGGGAGCTTAATATGTATCTTACCCTTGCAAATGCACTGCTGGCAATCTTTATTTCAGGATTAATTGGGGTTATTGCCGGTTATGCTCCTGCCTATTCAGCTTCCAAGATGAATCCTGTTGAGGCAATAGGCTACTCATTCGGGTAAAATCCTGTTTTCTTCAATCCAGTTTGTAAGCTCAACAAAACGTTCGACAGATAACTGCTCGGGTCTTAAACTGAAATCCTTATAATCCTCCCTTTTCAGGTTAAATGCAGCCTTAACAGAGTTTCTGAGAGTTTTCCTCCTCTGGTTAAAGCTGGCTTTGATAACCTTCTTAAAAAGTGATTCATCACATCCGAGTTCCCTTACGTTGTTTCGTGTAAGCCGTATCACTCCAGATTTTACTTTTGGGGGTGGAGAAAAAACATGTTGAGGAACCGTAAAAAGATATTCTGGCGTGTAAAAAGCCTGCAGCATAACACTCAGAATCCCGTAAACTTTTGAACCAGGCGGGGAGCAAATTCTTTCAGCAACCTCTTTTTGAAACATACCGCATACCTCAACGATCTTGTCCCTGTTATCAAGAATTTTGAACATGATCTGAGATGAAATATTATATGGAAAATTTCCAATAATGGCCAGCTTACCATGGAAATACTGATCAATATCCATCACCAGAAAATCGCCCCTTATAATCTCTTTAAGACCAGGAAAGTTTTCTTTAAGATAATAAGCTGATTCGTTATCTATTTCAATAACCCTGAAGTCAGGGAATTGCCTGTCCATGAGGAATCTTGTCAGGATACCGGTTCCCGGGCCTATCTCCAGTACAGATGAGCAACCTGAACCGGAAAGGGTGTTGGCTATTCTCCGTGCAATGTCCCTGTCTTTAAGGAAATGCTGGCCAAGATTTTTTTTAGGATTTACCATTTTCAGATCTGAAGCAGCTCCCTTCCGAATTTTCTCCAGAATGGTAATTGCTGATTTTCGAGAAATTGCAAGAAACGTTTCAGAACATTATAATATAATGTAACAAAGAGGAACAATGTCATTATCCAGATCACTACAACATTAAAGATCATTGTCTCTATTTTAAGATTACCCAGCAACTTGTAAGGGGCAAAAAAATGTGCTCTCCCGTATTTTGAGCCCGGGCTCATATAAACAGGATCCGCCTTTTGGATAAGCCTTGTATCCGATTCGTATATCTTACTCGTATTAAGCCTGTTAAGTACGATATCAGCAAGGCTTTCGTTATAATCAGTTTCTCTTAATCTGTTAAACTTATTATTGCCCATCTGGCTTGCTTTTAAATTGTATAACGAATCTCGCTGAAGCGATATTTCTCTGTTTTTTAACCTGAATGTCATCATCAGGCTGTCGAGGAACAGCTTTACATCATCGCCTGTAATATCGTTGAATTGTGAATAATTCACACTGCTGATCCAGTCTTCAGGTTTTACACCCGATATCTCAGAGAGTTCATTTAAATGATAAATGATCTTCCTGAAATTGTTTTCCGTGTAATTGCGATATTCGGGATTTCTGCCAGCGACAAGGCACTCATTTACTTTTACTCCGAGAGTTGGTATCAGAAAAGAAGCATACCATTCATTCTGGCTGAGAGCCATATCGTATTCGAAGAAAGGCTTTTCGAATCTGTTGCTTTTGAATTGCTCAACACTTATAGCCTCATATGCCCATCGTGTTGTCATTATGTCTCCAATAACAGGGACATAAATCTTCCTGCTTAACGATTTGTGCAATTCATCAAACTTAATCATTGCACCTCCCAGCAGAAGTTGCGGTACAAGTATCAGCGGGATCAAGATATAAATACTTATGACTGACCGCATTCCGGCCGATATATTCAATCCCATTAGATTACCGCAGCAAGCAGTCGAAAAGAGGATCAGCCACTGCTGAAACAGCATTCCCCTGACCTCAAGGATGGTATTTGCCACCAGTACAAAGGATAATGTCTGGATTGCGGACAGGGTAAAAAGGAAATTGATTTTCGATACCAGGTAACTCAACCTGCTCAGGTTAAGGAATTTCTCCCTCTCCAATATTTTCCTGTCACGAAATATCTCTTCTGCACTCACAGTAAGTCCAATAAACAGGGCAACAACGACTGACATGAACAGGAATACCGGATAATTTTTATTTTCCGAAAATATATATGTCCCGCTTGCGCTGTATTTCGAGATATAACCGAGTATTAATGCCAGCAGGGGAGCCTCAAGCAGGTTAATGGTCATATACTGCGTATCGGCAAACTTACG
>CAZKWD010000020.1:0-13066 GCA_964556175.1 uncultured Rikenellaceae bacterium | reverse complement strand
CTTTTAAATAACTGTTCGGCATCACTGTTCCATGACCACCATAGATTATTTGCCAGAGCATTAAGAGATGCCAGTTTTTCAGGAACGTCGCTCTGAACATAGATATCTTTCCACACCGGAACCTGGTGAGGTTTTCGAACAGGTATCCCCGGAGCCTCGATAAACTGAGCAAATTCTCTTGGTTCCTCTCTTCTTGGAGTGCTGTGTTCAAGAGCAATTTCATATGCCTTGAAATAATACTCTACAAGACTGTCCCACATAGCAATTCTTGATATCTCATGGGCTTTTGCCCTTGCCTCCTGCACCTCTGCCTCAGAAAGACCCATGAACATGGATATGAAATCCTTTATATCTGATACGACCTTGTTTTCATTGTTGTCCGTTCTTTCGATCAGGGCGATGCCATTACCCGGTTCTTTAAAATATTCTTTTACCCAGAGTCCGAAGCCCGATAATAGAGTTGTAACAGTAGGAATTGAGAACATCAGGCTTTCAAGGGGTGTATATCCCCATGGTTCATAATATGATGGAAATACTGACAGATCGAAGCCGATCAGGAGATCATAATATGGCAAATTGAATATGCCGTCATTTCCATTAAGGTAAGAAGGCGCAAAGATTATCTTGACTTTCGATTTCTGATCATTACTCAGATTATTGGTTTGAATTCGCTGCAGCACCGGATCTGTACCAGGATAGTGCAGACTGTGAGTGAGATATCTGTCTCCCCCGTTTGCAGGTCCGTTATTGTAGAGAATATCAACCAGATCCTGGCGCGGCCCTTTATGGTATGCAGGCATCAGGATAAATGAAACACACTTCTTGTCAAGATTCTCATTCTTATTGAGCTGGCCAAGAGAATCAATAAAAATATCAACTCCTTTGTTTCTGAATTCATACCTGCCGCTGTTTACAACAAACACACAATTATCAGAAAGCTCGTAACCAAGAATAGCTTCTGCAACACTTTTGAGTTTTGATCTTGCGGCATTTCTTTTCTCATCAAAAATATCACTTGCCGGCACAAATGAATCTTCAAAACCATTAGGAGTGACAATATCAACTTCTTTGCCCAGGAAATGGCTGCACTCTCTCGATGTTATTTCGCTGACTGTAGTAAAGACATCTGCTACTGAAGCGGTTAATTTTTCAAGTGATTGTTTTGCAACAATGTTGAATTCACGGGCTATCTGTGCGGGATTATATCCCTTCATCTTCCCGTATAACGGCCGGTTATTACCGGCAATACATCTGCCAAGGACTGTTGCATGAGATGTAAAAGAGGTGGCAATCCAGGGTACCTGCTTTTCAAGATATAAAATCCCCGCACCGGTCATCCACTCATGGAACTGGGCAACAATATTATTATAGTCAGGATAAAAAGTAGTAAAACTCTCTATAAGCTTACCTGCAGCATATCCGAAAAGGGCAGGTTCAACATAATCCCACTGACCTGAAATACTGTCAAGCTTGTAGATTTCCCAGAATTGGGCAAATATCTCATTCTGCTGCCCGAAATAGGGAGTGAAATCAATTAGGAAAACAACAGGTTTGCCGGCAATATTCCATCGTCCAATTTTGACCCTTAACCCTTCAGATTCTGCTCTTCCCCTCCATTCGGCATACAATGATTCATCTGGTATGAATTCCGGATTTTTGATCTCCTCTCTCCACACATCGGGGCCAATAAGCACATAGTTATCACCGATTTCGTCAACAATATTAAGGGCTTTTGTTGAGATGACAGTATGTATGCCTCCTACCTTGTTGCATACTTCCCAACTGGTTTCGAAAATAAAATCGACCTTCATGGTAAGTGTTTCTTTATATGGGATTTAGTTATTTGGTTTTTTTTGTTCCACTACCGGTTTTTTTCGATGTGGTTTTCTTCGCAACTGTTTTCCGGGTAACAGTTTTCTTTTTAGTTTCCTTAGCCGGTGAGCTCTTTTTAGCCGGGGTCTTCTTTTTTACTGTTGTTTTTCGTTTTGCAGTTACTGATGATCTTTTTACCGCACCATTTTTTTTGTTCGACTCTGACAGCAGTTCATGGGCCAGTTCCTGTAAAGAAGTTTTTGGTTCTTTTTTTACGGCTGAAGGTCGGCCGGATTTTGTTTTTGGAGTTCGTTTAGTCAGTTTTTCAATTTCAGCTGATTTCTGTTCAATGATTTTCTCCTTTTCCACCAGCAATGCTTCGAGTTTTGAGAGTTGTTCCTTATCATCTACTGCAGGAAGGCTTCTGTTAATCCTTATCTCAAAATCGCTCAGCACGTTCATGTAATTCATAAATGCATCATACGGCGTCTCATATGGATTGAAATATGCATGAACGGCGCCATCCGAAAAGAACTTTGTTGCCATATAATAAAAGTGGTCGCTGGACTGAAGGTATTCAAAGTCCTTTGCCAGCTGTTCATTGTTATTGCACATCTTTACCTTTTCAGATAATTCATACAGTTTATCGAGAGCTGCTACCTGTAGTTCATTGCCCAGCCATGCAGTTATATCACGTTCTTCATCGGCCCATGAGATGGGGGAAGGAACACTTATGGCAGAAACAGGCTGTAATGTATCAGCAATCTCTGTCGGGGTCATAAACTTAAATGGGGTTTTTTTAAGTATTGCTCCCGGGAGATGGAGAAGAAAATCAAATATCCCTGTCTCCTTCCAGTTATGTTCTCCGAACGTCTCATAATCGATAAAAATATTTATCAGCTCACTCTTTGATGCAAGTTTACTAATCCACGAAGCATATTTTTCTGCTGTCAGAGGCCATGCACTCCAGTTTTTATTTGAGAATCTGAAAGCTATATCATCACTCAATACGAAGTTCCTTAAGAGCACCTTTAATCGTGGATTTATTGAGTTACAGTACAGATAATTAGGGCTTTTCCAACCCAGCACATGCTTGGCGCCTTCTGTAAGCATCGACTTGAAGCCCATATCAGCAACCCATGAACCGATCTGATCAGAATAAATTAGCTCTGTATTTCTGAATGAAGTGGTCTCAACCCCCAGGTATGTTTTCATCATCTCCCTGTGGATCTTTACCTGCTCTTCAAACTGAGCCCTGTCTTTCAGTGAGGCCAGTGAATGGGAATCTGTTTCGGCAAGAAATTCCACCATCCCGGTTTCAGCAAGCTCCTTGAAAGAATCAAGAACTTCAGGGGCATATAACCTGAACTGGTTTATTACTATTCCCGAAAGGGAAAAGGTCACCTTAAACTTCCCTTTGTATTTCTGTATGAGGTCCATAATAATCTTATTGGCCGGGAGATAACATTTCCCTGCGACTTTTCTCATTATCGACTCATTCGAGTAATCATCATAATAATAATGATCGTGGCCAAGGTCAAAGAACCTGTAGCGTTTAAGCCGGAAAGGTTGATGAACCTGAAAGTATAAACATATTGCTTTTTTACCTGCTGCGCTCATATCTTAATACTATTTATTCCAAATCACTCTTTCATAAATATCCTTAACATGTTTAGCTGAGTTATCCCATTTAAGCCTGATAACTTCCTCCTTGCCGTTTCTGATGAACATATGCGCCAGTGCAGGATAGTTAAGAATACCATAGATAGCGTCAGCCATTGCATCTATATCCCAGAAGTCGGTTTTAACTGCATGTGTAAGTATTTCAGCCACTCCCGATTGTTTACTGATTATTACAGGGACATTTGATTGCATAGCCTCCAGTGGGGATATTCCAAATGGCTCTGACACCGAGGGCATAATATATACATCGCTCAGAGCCAACATTGTAAATACATCTCTTCCATGCAGAAATCCCGTAAAATGAAAACGGTCAGTTATTTTCAGCGATGCTGCTCTTCTCATCATCCTGTCCATCATATCTCCCGAACCGGCCATTACAAATCTCACATTATTCATCACCCTGAGGACTTTATAGGCAGCTTCGATGAAGTATTCTGGCCCTTTCTGAAGTGTAATCCTCCCAAGGAATGTAACCACTTTATCATCGAAACCTTTTTTCACCACAATGTCGTCGGAGATATAAACAGGTTCTACAGCATTATATACGGTTTCCACCTTATCAGGGGGAATGTTATATTTATTAATTACAACATCACGGGTGAGGTTACTTACCGTGATTATTTTGGATGCGGCATCCATACCGTTTTTTTCAATGCGGTACACATCCGGATTGACATTACCGCCACTTCTGTCAAAATCTGTGGCATGAACATGTATTATGAGAGGTTTTCCTGAAACTTTCATTGCTGCTATCCCTGCAGGATATGCAAGCCAGTCGTGAGCATGTATGATGTCAAATTCGTTTTCTTCAGCTATTACTGAAGCTACTATTGAATATTTATAGATCTCATCCAGCAGATTACGGTCGTATCGTCCTGAGAAATCGATCATTCCCTTGTTGTTTGTCTGTACAAAGAGCCTGTGTTCGCTTACTTCTGATTTAACGATTTTCCAGAAATCTTCAGGATTTATATATGGGACAATTTTTGAAGATACCTCTATCTTTTCAACAGGTCTTCTGGTTCCTTTGTAAAAAATCTGTTTGTAAGCAACCGGCACTTTATTTGCGCCTATCAGGCGCATAATACCCTGCTCCTCATCTCCCCATGCCTTAGGAACAACAAAGATGACCTCCAGGTTGTCGAGCGTTGACATTCCTTTCGTCAATCCAAAACTTGCTGTACCCAGACCGCCTGAAATATGCGGCGGAAACTCCCACCCAAACATTAACACGCGCATCTTCTTCTTCTGTTAAAGATTTGAATATTTACTCTCAAGAAGATCAATAATCCTTAACACCTCACCTATGCTCCATGCCTGTGAAATTGCTCCCCGCGGTGCATGCGGCGGATCACCGTCATGTATTTCTGACAGAGTGCTTACCCCATGTTCCGCCATCACCTCTTCAAATCCGTAGATCAGGTTCTCAACCTTCTGAACACCCTGGGTGCCATACACCCTAAGCCAACCTTCACAGAAAGGACCTAAAAGCCATGGCCAGACTGTTCCCTGGTGATATGCCTTATCTCTTTCTTCCTGATTGCCGCAGTAGGTTCCTTTATACAACTTGTTAGCCGGAGACAGAGACCTTAAACCTCTCGGCGTAACAAGCTCTTTATCTGCTACATCCAAAACCATTTTCATCTGTTCCTTATCAAGCATGGAGTAAGGTAAGGATACTGCAATAACCATGTTTGGCCTGACAAAGAAGTTGCTGCCCTCTTCATCATTAACATAATCGGCCAGACAACCTCTTTTTTCATCCCAGAATATCTCAAGAAATGATTGTTTGATCAGCCCGGGTAAATATTCAAACTCTTTTATGAAATTTTTATCCTTTTCAACTTTTGCCATTTCAAGGGTGAAGCATACAGCATTATACCATAATGCATTTATCTCTACTGCATAGCCTATTCTCTGTGTTACCGGAACACCATTGACAACAGCATCCATCCATGTAAGAGCTTTCCCGGGAGCATCAGCATAAACAAGGCCGTTTTCACGTACATGGATGTTAAAAGCAGTACCGTTCTTATAGGCCTCCAGCACAGATTTGGCAGCTGTACCGTAACGTTCGCAACAATCAGATCCACCATTCAGGACATATTGCTGAAGTGCCCAGAAAAACCAAAGAGGGGCATCAACTGAATTGAATGCATAATCCCCGGCTGACCCCATATTGGGGAAGAGTCCGTTTTTCATTCTTTTTACCTGAGTGTCAAGAACATCTCTGTATAATGTAAGCTTTTGACGTGCCAGTGCAATACCGGGAAGGGATATAAATGTATCTCTGCCCCATGCTCCAAACCATGGGTATCCTGCTATAATGAGTGTGTCTTCGCCCCGCTTTTCAACGAATTGCCGAGCAGCATTTCTCAGGCAGTTAATAAAACAATCACGCGGAATCTTACCGGCAACCGTTTTAGTGAATTTTGCTTTCAATCCGGAGGGCTTTTCTTCGCGCGTTGAAGCAGAAAATACTATACTGTCTCCCTTTTTTACACCCAGCTCAAAAAATCCGGGAGTAAAAAGATCTTCTGAATAATCATACCCTCTTTTTTGTTCTTCAATATATTCCACTCCAAGATACCAGTCAGGTACAGGTATAAATTCGACCGGTGAGAAAAATTGCATATGCAGCCAGGGGAAACCTTCATACATTTTTGATTTTATCCCGTTTTTAATGGGTTCTGATTTTGTATTAGCTGCAAGGTTTGCATGCGTAAGCTCGTGAATGCCCCGGAACGCAAGTAATGGCCTGATTTGCAGCTTCATTGGCTCTGTAGCTTCAAGAATTGTGTATCTTACCAGTAACTGTTCCTCATAATGTACCAGGAGCCTTTCAACCTTAAGCAAAACACCTCCAACCCTGAATATTCTGATCGGTATGATATCTGTTTCAAAATCCTCTACATATTTATGCCCTTTGGGACTGAAATAATCACCCTTATATTTTCTGATCCCGATATTGAAGCTTTTATCGTGATTGACAACTGTCACGTCGAGAGAAGAGAGCAGAACATGCCTGCCTCCGCCAAGTTCATCAACAGGGCAAACGAGTAATCCGTGATACTTGCGGGTATTGCATTCCACAATCGTTGTTGATGCATAGGAGCCTGCCCTGTTGGTTCTTATTATTTCCCGGCCAAGAGAGTATTCAAGATTAACTATCTGGCCTTTATCAAACATAATGTAGCTCATACAATACCCGTGTTACAGTAAATAAAAAGTCTTTTAAGTTAAATATATAATATTTAACATTGCAAACCTATCTAATAGGTTAATATTTTAAAATTTTACCCCGTTCCGCGGGAACAAAAAAAGAATAACTTTGCAATTCAATAATTTTTAATAATTATCAATTAATAGTTCATTTAATGAATAAGAAACTATTATGGTTCTTAATTGCCGGTTTGGCAATTTCAGGCTGCAAAAATAATATAAATGAAATAAATGGCAAATTAATAGATGCATCAAAAGATGAATATATTTTTCTTGATGAACTCAAAGGAAATGAGCTTATTACTGTTGATTCTGTTCGCGTTTCCGAGGATGGTTCATTTTCTTTTACGAGGAAAATAGGATCCCCCTCCTTTTATTTAATAAAAATAGATAATTCTAATTTTCTTACCCTTCTGCTTGAACCCGGCGAGAAGATTAATCTTACATCCTACAGCGATTCCCTTAATTATCCAATATCTCTTTCAGGTTCAGAAGGCAGTGAACTCCTGGCTTCCTATAATCTGGTGCTTCGGAATACCATCCGGAAACTTACAACACTGCGGGATATTTACGTTCAGAACCTCGATACACCTGAGCTTCCACTTGTAATGGAAAGGCTCGACAGTATGGCACAGTCATACATGGACGAAATTAATCTGTATACCAGGAACTTTATTGATGCAAATATTAACTCCCTTGCCAGTCTTGTTTCATTATACCAGCAGGTAGCACCGGGCGAATATGTGCTCCATCCGCAGGAAGATCTTGATTATTTCATAAAGGTTGACTCATCCCTTTCACAGTTATATCCTGATTATGAGCCTGTTAAATCACTCCACGAGCAAGTCGGAGAATTAATTTCGGTCACGGCTGAACAGGATCCTGTTTCACAAATACCACTGGGTATGAAAAAAGCACCTGAAATTGCTTTGCCTAATCCGGAGGGGGACACCATAAAGCTCTCCTCAACGAGAGGATCAGTGGTCCTTATTGATATCTGGGCAGCCTGGTGCGGACCCTGCAGAAGAGAGAATCCCAACCTTGTCAGATTATATGATCTTTACCATGACAAAGGATTCCAGATCTACCAGGTCTCGATCGATAAAACCCGGGAGGCATGGCTTAAAGGAATCAAAGAAGATGGTCTTGAAAAATGGATACATGTCAGTGATCTTAAATACTGGAGTTCGGTGGTAGTTCCGCTGTTTAAAATAGAATCCATACCAGCTAATTTCCTCCTTGACAGAGAGGGCAATATAATTGCCTCCGGGCTGAGGGGAGAAAATTTACAGAATAAACTGGCGGAAATTTTTGAAAACTGAATACTTAATAAGCATAACCAAATGATCTTACAATAATCTTTTGATGAAAAAATACTTAATACTTTTAGTACCGCTCCTGGTTATTTTTGGATGTAAAAGGGATCTCATCATTATTGAAGGCTCAGTAAAAAATAAAAGCCAGAAATATTTCTATATCAGTAAGGTTGATATCAATATACCTGTGCTTATTGATTCATCAAAAATAAATAGCAAGGGCAGCTTCAGGTTCAAAATTAAAGCCACAGAACCCGACTTTTACCAGATCGGCTATTCCAATGTAAATTTTGCCAATCTTCTTGCAGAACCAGGTGAAAGAATTATAATTGATTTTAACAGCAGTAATCTTTTCAAAGACTATATAGTCATGGGTTCCAAAGGCTCAGAACAGATGCAAATGCTTGATTTAAAATTACTTGAGACAAAGAAAAAACTTGATTCCCTGAGTATCCTCTATGAAAAAGCTTCAACTGAACCTGCATTTGAGACAAAAGGTGCACTCCTTGAAAAGGCATATCTTGAACTCATAAAGGAGCAAAGGAAATTCAATATAGCATTTATCATAAGCAATTTAAGTTCACTCGCTTCAATAAAAGCCCTTTACCAGCAAATCGATGATGAGACTTATGTTCTTTATGACACGCGGGACCTTCAATACCTGAAAATCGTTTCAGATTCTCTTAAACATTATTTTCCGGAATCAAAACATACAAAAGCCCTGATTAGCAATTTCCAAAAGGAAATGAGCAATTTTACATCCAGAAAGCTGCAAATGCAAGCAAATTCACTGCCGGAGACTAAACTTGATCCGGAACTCATGGATATAAACGGCAGGAAAATTACACTTTCCTCGCTCAGGGGCAAATATGTGCTTCTGGCATTCTGGTCGGCTGAATCAAGGGATTGTATTGCGGATAATCTTCAGTTGAAAGAGTTTTACAAAAGATATAACAGGATGGGATTTGAAATATATCAGATTAACCTTGACGAGGATGAATCGGTGTGGAGAAATGCAGTCAGGTTTGATGAGCTTCCATGGATAAGCACAAGGGAAGATGATCCCTCCAACCCGAAAAATGTAAGGATTTATAATGTGAAAAGCCTTCCCGCAAACTATCTTTATGATCCGGAAGGAAATATAATTGCATCAAATCTGCATGGAAGAAACCTGCAAATAAAACTTAACCAGATATTCAGTAATTAGACTTTAATTGTGGCCGACTCCGGAAAAATATTCTTTGCATCCGATTTTCATTTAGGGCTTAATGCAGGTTCACCACCCATCGACCGTGAGAAAAAAGTTGTAGAATGGCTTAATAATATTGCTCCAAAAGCAGATGAGATCTATCTTCTTGGTGATGTCTTTGATTTCTGGTGGGAATATAAACTAGTTGTGCCACGTGGATTTACGCGCTTTCTGGGTACTATATCATCAATTACGGATGCAGGAATTCCGGTACATTTTTTCACAGGCAATCACGACATGTGGATCAGGGACTACCTCTCTAAAGAATGTGGTATGACGTTGCATACTGCTCCGCTGACGACAACATTTAACGGGAAAAAATTTCACCTCGCCCATGGTGAAGGGCTTGGTTCAGAGAATACCGGTTTTAAAATACTTCTGAAAATATTCCATAACAAACCCCTCAGGGTACTCTATTCCGCCCTTCATCCCTCCCTGGGTATGGGATTCGGGCACCGATGGTCATTGAACTCAAGACTGGGCAAGGGAATCTCCACAGATTTTATGGGCGAAGAAAAAGAGGATCTGATCAAATATGCCGGTAATATTTATAAAACCGAAAAGATAGACTATTTTATATTTGGTCACCGTCATCTTGCAATGACTTATAAGATGAAGGAGGGGGCTGAGATAATCTTTCTTGGTGACTGGATAACAAACAGCAGCTATGCTGAATGGGATGGCAATAGTCTTATCTTCAGGACTATACCTTAAACATTCTTATCTTCAACCTTTACGGTAAGAATGAAGTAAGAATAAAGGTCGTTTATTTTTTCAAATTCGTATAGAAGCTTACTCCCTGATTTCCTGGCCATATCAATAAGCCCCATATTACCTGTGCTGTTAAGGCCTGATGTCTGGTCTGAAAGAGATTTCATGTATAATTCCTTCAAACCTTTTCTGTCATACTTATTAATTGTATCCAGTTTTTCTTTCAGATCATTTACACCGTCATTAGGAATTAGATTGCCCGTGGTCAGAAAATATGTTTTGCCTGTCAGCCTGATCATTGCAACCGGCATGCCATATTTGTCTTCTGGTTCCACTCCCGGACTGTATTTTGCTACATTCTCTATAATTTCCACAAGTATGCTGAAGACTCTCCTGCGAAGATTTGACTTGACATCATTTTCATGAAGTTGTGCTTCCGTAAAAGAGAGGACCTCTTTACCCACGTCGTGTGTAATATGTCCCGACCAGATCAGGTAAATATTATTTTCTGCCATTAATCTTTCGAGCTGTGCAACGGCTTTTCCTCGAAATGGTTTTTCTTTATTGCCAAAATGTGCTCCAACTCCTTCTGAATCAACTGTCTTACTCAGGATAAAGTATGAATTTTCCTTATCGAGAGAAATAAAGTCATAATCAAGTTTATTGCCTGTTTTCTTTGCCATTTCGATGAGACCCAGTCCTGCTCCCCCTTTACTGCTGAATTCCGAATTGCTCAGCATTTGCCTGTAAACAGACCTTATTTCTCCCGTATCAAGTCTATTTATTTCATCCAGACGCTTCTTAAGCTCCTCAATATTGGAACTCGAAATGACATTTCCGGTAGTTACTGTATAACCATTGGTGACTTTTGAATAGACCACAAGCGACATCCCTGCATGCTGACTGCCGTTACTGTGCCTGGATACATTCTGGAGACTTTCGAGGACAAACATGAAAAGCCTTTTCCTCCCTACAAATCCAAACTCTGAATTTTCCATCTCTTTCTCAAGCAGCATGAGAAGAGGGACAGAATTATCCCGTGTCACAACGCCCCTGTAAACAAACATCAGGCGTTCCTGCATCATTTTATTCCTGATTTTTCGAGTGAGTTCCATGCAAAGAAGAACCGGTATATTAAAAGAATATCAAAGTTAGAAAAAAAAAGCTGACTCTGCAAAATAACAATGAAAGAGAATACGATTTAATACCCATGATCGTAAACGGTTTTTATTCCTACCTTGCCTGCATAATAAAATTTGGTATAAATAATCATATTTCAAGATGTTTTCCAGGTTTTTAAAATATATTGTGCCTCCGTTTACCTTCAGGGTATTTTTCAGACGTATATTTTATTCAAACCTGAAAAAAGTACCTCTTGAGAAACCTTTGCTTTTTGTCGGCAATCACCAGAATTCCTTTATGGACGGTATACTTGTAGGGTCATATCTGCCCCAGCCTATACATTTCACCATGCGGGCAGACATGTTCAGGAAAAAAATAGCCAGGTTCTGTCTGCAGGAGCTGAATGTAGCTCCTGTTTACAGGATTGAAGAGGGATTTGAGAACGTGCATAAAAATCTTGAAACATTCACCGGCATATATGATATCCTGCAAAAAAATGGAAATTTCATAATGTTCTCCGAAGGAATATGTGTACAGGAAAAACGGCTTCAGAAGCTCAGAAAAGGGACAGCCCGTCTTGCTTTCGGGGCTGAGGAGAAGTACGGACTGGATGTGAATATTATTCCGGTGGGTATAAATTATACATACCCTGCACGGTTTCGCAGGGAGGTCATGATCAACTTCCACGATTCTTTCAGCATCAAAGAACTTACAGATGTGTATAAAGAACATCCTGCAAAGGCATTGCTTGCCTTTAATAATAAATGTGAAGAAGGATTGCGGGAAGAGGTAATAATAATTGAGGACCCTGAAAATGACTGGATAGCAGAACAGCTTCTTAAAATGGGAAGAAATAACATGATCCTGCCCTTTTTCCGATGGCGTTTCGATACTGACGACAGAAGAATTATGGAAAAAAGAGTTGCCGACAAGATCAATTGTCTTTCAAAAACATCACCGGAGCAACTTGAATCACTGAATGCAAAAGTCCGCACTTACATTGATAAGCTTAAAGCTTCAGGGCTGAAGGATGAAAATTTTGCGAGAAAGCTCGACTGGGGTCTGTTGAGATATTTTGCTGTCATTGCGGGTTTTCCGGTTTTCCTTGCAGGGTATATCAGCAACCTGATCCCCTTCCTTGTACCAAAGTCAATATGCGACAGGTTTATTAAGGATCTGCGTTTTTACAGCTCGGTATTAAGTTCGGGAACCGTATTGTATCTTATTTACTTCCCCCTTATACTGATCCTTGCAGCAATTTTTGCAGGATGGACAGGTTTTCTTCTCGGGTTGTCGGTCCCGGTTACCGGGTATCTTGTTCTTTTTTACCAGGAGATTTTCCGGGAGCGGTTTCATACTCTCCGGTTCAGAATTAAATCAATAACAGATAATAAGTCAGTCAGCGATTTAAAAAATCAACGTACTCAGATACAGGATTTTCTGGATAAAATAAAAAGTGGTTAATCCCTTTTCTAACCACAAAAAAAGCTTCGCTCTTCGGATCAATGTTCGGCTTCGCTTTTCGGGTCAATGTTCGGCTTCGCTTTTCGGGTCAATGTTCGGCTTCGCTCACTTTGACCCGGAATATAACTTATGGGAAGTATTGTTTTTGCATTCAGCCAGTTTGTGTAAATTATCATAATCAAAGTTAATAAGGGCTAATTTTTTTGATCGGGTCCATCCTTTTAACTGTTTTTCATATCTGATTGCTTTCATTGGACTGTTAAACTCTTTACAAAAAACCAGTTTAAGAGGTCGCCGGGAATATGTATATGATTGCTCATTATGACCAGTTATATGTTCAATGAATCTTCTTCCGACATTGTTTGTAACTCCAACATAAAATGAATCATCAGCACATTCCAGAATGTAGACATATAGAAGTTTCATAATAACTTACTGATGTTTCGCAGATGATATAAATGGTTGATAAATAGTTAAATAAGTTAAT
>CAZKWD010000019.1:12034-13226 GCA_964556175.1 uncultured Rikenellaceae bacterium | reverse complement strand
ATAATTTTCCTGACAGGCTGCGTTAACAGCGAGGAACAGCTGTCAAGACGTGCAGACAGGATACATGAACAGTATCTTACCGTAGATACTCATTGTGACACACCTCTTGAAATTATCCGGACAGGTTATGATCTAGGAGAAAAACATGACAGGGCCTGCGTTGATTTTCCAAGAATGATAGAAGGAGGCCTTGATGCCGAATTCTTTGCAGTCTATTTAGGGCAGGGGCCAAGAGATGATTCCTCATTTAATGAGGTTCATGAGCAAACCCTCAGGATATTTAAAGCTATACATGAGAATGTTGAGAAAAATTCGGGAATGGCAGAGATTGCTTTGTCTCCCGATGATGCTTACAGAATTAAGAAGGAAGGTAAATTATCGGCATTCATAGGAATTGAAAACGGGTATCCGGTCGGTAAAGATATATCCAGGATTAAACAATATTATGATCTTGGAGCAAGATATATAACTCTTTGTCATTCATCAAACAACGATATATGTGATTCTTCCACAGATCCCAGGGGACCAGAACATAACGGACTTTCAAATTTTGGAGAAGAAGTTGTTAAGGAGATGAACAGCATCGGAATGATGATAGATGTTTCTCACATATCTGATGAGTCGTTCTATGATGTAATAAATACATCCGGGGCTCCGGTAATTGCATCCCATTCATCTTCACGGGCATTATGCTCAAGTCCCAGAAATTTGTCTGATGAAATGCTGAAGTCTCTTAAGTCCAACGGAGGAGTTATCCAGATATGTATCCTAAGCAGTTATATTAAGCCTCCTGAACCTAATCCCGAACTGGAATCCCGGATGGATGAGCTTAAAAATAAATATGGGGACTTTAAAGTATTGACGGAAGATCAAAAAAAGAACTACCGTAATGAACGTTGGGAGATCTATAATAAATACAGGAAGCTGGCAACGGTGGCAGATGTGGTTGATCATATCGATCATGTTGTCCAGATCATCGGCATTGACCATGTTGGCATAGGCACTGATTTTGATGGAGGGGGAGGAGTTGACGGCTGCAAAACGGTAGCCGAGATGAAAAATGTTACTATAGAATTATTAAGACGCGGTTATACAAAGGGTGAAATAGAAAAGATCTGGGGTGGAAATATAATGCGCGTCTTCCGCGAAGTGGAAGCAATAGCAGAAAAAATTTAAGAACATTACACAGAGG